>JBHEOB010000012.1:21679-31821 GCA_046261775.1 Guyparkeria sp. | reverse complement strand
CCCATACGCCGCCTCCCGCAGTTCCTGCGGAATAGCTCGGATCGCCTCACGCGTGGCGACGATCACGATGGGCAGAATCAACAAGGCCAGTACCAGCCCCGCCACCAACACCGTCTCACCCATGCCGAAGGTGTAGATGAATAGCCCCAGGGCGAGGAGGCCGTAGACGATGGAAGGCACGCTGGCGAGGTTGGAGACGTTGATCTCGACGAAACTCGTGAACCAGTTGTCCTTGGCATACTCCTCGAGGTAGACACCCGCAGCCACCCCCAGGGGCACGGCGACCACGGCGGTAACCACCATCACCATGATCGTGCCCACCCAGGCGGAAAGAATGCCGGCTTCCAATGGTTTCCTGGACGGAAAGGATGTATAGAAGTCGGGATCGGAAAGGCGAGGGAAACCCCTTATAAACAGATCCATGAACAGCACCACCAGGGTCATGATGGCGATGAACAGGACGAGCACGCCAATCGAGGCGAAAATGATGTCTCGACGGTGATTGCCGCGGGAGATTGCTGCGTAGTCGACGTCGCCGACGACATTCTTGGATTTGGAATTCATCAGGGCCACCTCAGTATGCCTGGCGGAATCGTTTGCGCATGTAAAAGCCGATCAAGTTGAACACCAGTGTCAGGAGGAACAGGACCAGCCCCGCCGCGAAGATCGACTGGTAGGCGATCGAACCGTGCCGAACATCACCGAGGCTCACTTGAACGATGAAAGTGGTGATCGTTGCCGCCCCTTCCATCGGGTTGAACGAGAAATTCGGCATTTGCCCGGCCGCGAGCGCCACCACCATTGTCTCGCCCACGGCACGCGACATCCCGAGGATGAAAGCGGCAGTGATGCCCGAAATGGCAGCCGGGATAACCACGCGCGTGGCGGTATGCAGACGGCTGTAGCCCAGCGCGTAGGCCCCCTCCCGGATACTGTTTGGCACCGAGCGCATTGCATCCTCACTGAGCGAGGCGGTGTAGGGGAGGATCATGATCCCCATGACCAGCCCCGGGGCGAGCATGTTGAATCCTGGCAGACCGGGGATAAATGTCTGCAGGGCAGGCGTTACCAGCAACAGGGCGAAGTAGCCGTAGACGACCGTCGGCACGCCTTCGAGCATCTCGAGAATGGGCTTGACCGTTTCACGAACATTGTCCGGCGCGTACTCGCTCAGGTAGATGGAAAGAATGAAACCAAACGGCACCGCCACCGCCAGGGCAATCGCGGTAACGGTGATGGTCGCGGAGAGCAGAGGCCAGATACCGAAGGTCGGATTGGAAAACATCGGCGTCCAGCTTGTGGTGGAAACGAATTCCCATACCGACACCTCGGCGAAGAACGCCGCCGACTCACTGACCAGCACGTAGACAATACCCAGCGTGACGAACACGGACACCGCCGCCGCCAGGAAAAGGAACACCCGTGTGACCCGATTCTTCAGTTCACGGCGACGCAGAAAATGTGTCGAAACCCGAATCCCAGAGGACCGCGTTCGCTCCGGTTGCGAATCGTTCATTGAGCTATCTCTCCTATCAACACTGCCGTGTGATTCGTGTGATTAAGGGGCACCTCGAAAAACCGCCCCGCCCTACGAGGGCGAAGTCTGCCACAACGACTGGCGGGCCGGGTCTTTCGAGGTGCCTCGCGACTGGTGGGAACACCCTCGCAAAAAAAAGACAGAAACGGGGACGAAACGCCCCCGATCTGCCGCTTCCTTCGGCCTAACGATTAGGCTTAGTAGTGCTTCTTGCGGTTGAGCGTCTCGACTACGTCGACACCAACCTCTGAGCCCTCGTAGGCAGTACCGTTGTCACGGTCAGCCAGCACGCGCAGAGCCGCCTCGCGGACCTTCGCGCCCAGCGGCACGTAACCGACTTCGCTCACCAGGTCGCCATTCTTCTCCTCGAAAATGAACTCGGCGAACTTCTCTACGTGCGGCTTGCTCTCCACCGAATCGATGTTGGCGTAGTAGTAGAGCGGACGAGTCAGCGGCTGGTACTCAGCGTCACCGGCCGTCTCCTTGCTCGGCTCAACCGGATCGCTGCCCTTCCAGGAGATCGGCACGGCCTTGAGCCGGTCGGTGTTCTCGAGGAGATAGGCCAGACCGAAGAAGCCCAGTGCGTTCTGGTCGTTGGCCACGCCCTGAACGAGAACGTTGTCGTCTTCACTGGCGGTGAAATCACCGCGGCTCGAGTGCTCTTTGCCCACGACGGCTGCGGTGAAGTAGTCGTAGGTACCCGAGTCGGTGCCGGCACCAAAGAGATTCAACGGGCGGTCCGGGAAGCCTTCGCGCACCTGGCTCCAGTTGTCGATTTTGCCCTGCGCTTCCGGCTCCCAGACCTTTTTCAGCTCTGCGACGGTCAGGTAATCAACCCAGTCGTTCTTGGGGCTAACAACAACGCTCAGCGCGTCCATCGCGACCGGCAGCTCAACGAACTTGACGCCATTCTCCTTGCAGAGCTCCAGCTCTTGCGGACGGATCGGACGCGAGGCGCCGGTGACGTCCGTCTCGCCGCGACAGAACTTCTTGAAGCCGCCACCGGTGCCCGACATGCCCACCGTCACACGGATCTTGCCTTTCATCTCTTTCTGAAATTCTTCGGCCATGGCCTCGGAAACCGGGAAGACCGTGCTCGAGCCATCGAGATGCACGGTATCCACAGCGAGAGCCGTCTGGGTCGCCAGGCCACCGGCTAGGGCGGCGCCAATCATCATCTTGAGTTTCATGCTGTTCTCCAAAAGTGTCGCAAAAGGTCTGCCTGAACAGAAATGCGCTTCCGTCAGGGAACACCCGACTCGTCGAAGCACGGGCAAAAGGATAACGGCCACTTCATGACAGGAATGTGTCGAGATGACGGCGAATTGATCGCTGGCAGAAAAAACACGAAAAAAGACTACACATCAACACCTTGAGAGACGGCGCGCCATTCAGACAGACCGCCGCAAGCTTTTCTTCTCTCCGCTGCACAGCTTAATTTTGACAGGATCACGCCATCAGCGCTGCGCGCGCCTGGTGCGCGAGTCCGGCGACGGCCTCAATCCTGATGCGCAAACCCTTTCCGCTGACTTCTTCCGTCTGACCTCTTTTCTCCAACCTCTCCAACCGCAAGTAACATGCGAACGAACTGCTACACATCCGGAATGAGGCGATCATCGACGTGAACCTCGACTATCAGACAATCGAACTTCTCCGCCGGGAGCATCCCGCCTGGCGGCTGCTGATGGCGGACAACGCGCCGTTGATCGTCAGCTTTCTCCACAGCAGTTTCATCGTCCCCAACCTGCGCAGCCTGCCGGAGGGGGAACTGATCGCCCGGCTGGAGGATTATCTGTTCCGCCTGCGCGAGGAGCGTGGCGCGCAGGTTTTTCCCCGGTCGGCGGCCGACTACCTCAACGACTGGGCCGGTGACGAAAAGGGCTGGCTACGCAAGTACTACCCCGCCGGCAGCGACGAGCCGCATTTCGACCTCACCCCCGCGGTGGTGCGGGCCACCGACTGGCTGGAGGGCCTGGAAGAGCGGCAGTTCGTGGGCACCGAGTCGCGCCTGCTCGCGGTCTTCGACCTGCTCGAACAGCTCGTCGAGGGCACCCAGACCGATCCCGAGGCCCGCATCCGTGACCTCGAACACCGCCGGGCGGCCATCGACGACGAAATCGAACGCGTGCAACAGGGCGAGCTGGCCCTGATGGACCCGTCGCGCATCCGCGAACGCTTCATGCAGGTCGAGCGCACCGCGCGCGGCCTTCTGGGCGACTTCCGCCAGGTCGAGCAGAACTTCCGCGAGCTCGACCGCGAGGTCCGCGAGCGCATCGCCACCTGGGAGGGCGGCAAGGCCGAACTGCTCGATCAATTCTTCGGCGAGCGCGACGAGATCAGCGACTCGGACGAGGGCCGCAGCTTCCGGGCCTTCTGGGACTTCCTGATGTCCCCCTCCCGACAGGAGGCGTTGACCGAGATGCTGACACACGCCATGTCGCTCGAACCGGTGACCGAACTGGCACCGGATCCGCGGCTGGCGCGCATACACTACGACTGGCTGGAGGCCGGCGAGACCACCCAGCGCACCGTCGCCCGATTGTCCGAGCAGCTGCGCCGCTACCTCGACGACCAGGCCTGGCTGGAGAACCGCCGAATCATGAACCTGATCCGCGAGACCGAACAACGGGCACTGGCCATCCGCCGCGCCCCGCCCCGGGGCGACTTCATGGCCGTGGACGACCCCGCCCCGCGCATCGAACTGACCATGGAACGCCCGCTGTTCTCTCCGCCGCGCAACCCGGTCATCAACACACAGCCCATCGAAGAGGCGGAGCAGACGGCGATCGACACCGACGCCCTGTTCGAGCAGACCCACGTCGACCGCGAACGACTGCGCGCCCGGGTACGACGCGCCCTGCAATCGAACGAACAGGTGGCGCTCACCGAGCTGCTCGAGGCCCATCCGCTCGAACAGGGACTCGCCGAACTGGTGGCCTACCTGGGCCTGGCGGCCGACGACGAACGCTCGCTGATCGACGAGAGCCGCCAGGGCACGGTGAGCTGGATGGATACCGAGGGCATCCGACGACGGGCGACCGTGCCAACGGTGATCTTCGGTCGCTGAAAACGCCGCCGGCACCCGACCCCGCGGCGAGCGGGCCTCGCCCGCGAAGGCGGCACCAGCGGCCACCCCGCTCCCGCCAAGCACCATGCCATCCGAAAGCCAAGACACGCGCCTCAGGCGCGTTTCGCTTGCAAAGCAAGCTCCCACAGCGCACAGCCGCACCCCCTACACGTCAACGAGCCCTGACCTCTGACCTCTGACCTCTGACCTCTTCAAGCTTCCAGCTGTCAGCTTGAAGCTTGCGCCGGTGCGAGCGAGCCTCACCACGGCTCGCGTGGGGCTTGGGCGCGAACGCCGATCCATCTAGAATCGGGGGCGACGCGTTTCACGAAGGGATTGTCATGGGCCTGCCGATCAGAGACCGGGAACATCACGACTACGGCGATTACCGCCGCTGGGGCGACGATGTCCGCTACGAACTGATCGATGGGGTGGCCTACGCCATGTCCCCGTCACCGACGCGGCACCACCAGGAAGTGACCGGAGAGATCTATTACCAGGCGCGACAGCGGCTGAACCCGGAGAGCGGCTGTCAGGTACTGATCGCCCCGCTCGACGTCCGCCTGCCGCGAGGTGACGAGGCGGACGACCGGGTAGACACGGTCGTGCAACCCGACGTGCTGGCCGTCTGCGATCCGGACAAGCTCGACGATCGCGGCGTGCGCGGCGCGCCCGACTGGGTCGTGGAGGTCCTCTCGCCGAGCACCGCCAGCCACGATCACATCCACAAGCGCCGCGTCTATGAGCGCCACGGCGTGACCGAGCTGTGGCTGGTCCACCCCACCGACCGCCTGCTGGCCATCTACTGGCTCGAGAACGGCGAATACGGCAAGCCCGAGTTCGTCGAGCTGGCCGGCGAGACCGAGGTCCGGGCCCTCCCCGGGCTGACGATCCGCTGGGACGCGCTGGTCGAACGACTGCCGCCTCAGGGCCCCTGAGCCGCAGCCGCCCCCTTCGGGCCGGCCCGACCGGGCCCGCACGGATATCGACCGCCTCGAACCCTGAAAGATCACCACGCCGATGACCGAAACCGCCACCACGACCGACTCGACCGATCAGCGCCTCTCCCTGGTACTGATCAGCCTATTCAAGGGCGTGCTCTACCGCGACGCCGACGTGCGTCTGTGGGAATCGCTGCTCGCCCTGGAGGCCCGCGTGCGCGATTACATCGAGGTGCTGGGGCTGATGCTGGTTCTCGACGAGGCCGAGGGCTATGCCTACCTACGCCAGCGGCCGGAAGAGGACGACGCCACGCCCCTGCCGCGGCTGGTGCGCCGTCGCCAGCTGAGCTACCCGGTCAGCCTGCTGCTCGCCCTGATCCGCAAGAAGCTCGCCGAGCACGACGCCGGCGGGGGCGATCCCAGACTGATCCTCTCCCGCGAACAGATCGTCGATCTATTGCGCGTGTTCCTGCCCGAGACGGCCAACGAGGCCCGACTGATGGACCGCATCGACAGCCACATCAACAAGGTGGTCGACCTGGGGTTCCTGCGCCGCCTGCGCGGGACCGACGATCGCTTCGAGGTCCGACGGATCATCACGAGCTTCATCGACGCCGAATGGCTGGCCGACCTCGACCGGCGGCTGGCCGAGTATGCCGCCCATGTCGACGAGTCTTCCGGCGAGGAATGACATGATCGCGACCCACCCACCACAGGCCCACTCATGATGCAGTCGCCCATGCTCGACTTCGCCGCCTCCGACGAGCAGGCGGGCTTTCGTCTGCACGGCTTCGAGGTGCTCAACTGGGGCACCTTCGACAGCCGGGTCTGGCGACTGGAGCCGGGCGGCGAGAACGTGCTGGTCACCGGCGACATCGGCTCGGGCAAGTCCACCCTGGTCGACGCGATCACCACGCTGCTGGTGCCCGCCCAGCGCATCACCTACAACAAGGCCGCCGGCGCCGAGGCCCGTGAACGCTCGCTCAAATCCTACGTACTGGGACACTACAAGACCGAGCGCAGCGCCGAGGGGCTGGCCGCCCGGCCCAAGGCCCTGCGCGGCGACGACAGCTACTCGGTGATCCTGGGGCGTTTCCACAACGAGGGCTTCGGCCACGACGTCACCCTGGCCCAGGTCTTCTGGATCAAGGACCCGCAGGCCCAGCCGGCGCGCTTCTACGTGATCGCCGACCGCCCGATGAGCATCGCGACGGACTTCGCCGAATTCGGCGACGACATCCTTGATCTGAAAAAACGCCTGCGCAAGGCACAAGGCGTGGAGGTCTTCGACACCTTCCCGCCCTACGAGCATGCCTTTCGCCGCCGCTTCGGCATCGACAACCCGCAGGCCCTGGAGCTGTTCCACCAGACGGTATCGATGAAGTCGGTGGGCAATCTCACCGACTTCGTGCGCGCCCACATGCTCGAGCCCTTCCCGGTCGAGGACCGCATCACGGCGCTGATCGAGCACTTCGACAACCTCTCCCGCGCCCACGACGCCGTGGTCCGCGCCCGCCGACAGGTCGAGAAGCTCGAGCCATTAGTGGCCGAGGCACGGGAACATGCCGAGCTGGCCACCGAGACCAATGAGCTGCGCGAATCCCGCGAGGCGCTGCGCGGCTGGTTCGCCGGCCTCAAGCGTGACCTGCTCGCCGAGCGCAGGGACAAGCTCGAGCAGCGCCGGGCAAAGGCCGAACAGCGCATCGCGGCCATCGATGCCAGGCTCGGCGAACAGCAGGCCGAACGCCAGCAGCTCCACGAGGCGATTCGCGAGAACGGCGGTGACCGGCTGGAGGCCATCCGTCGCGAGATCGACCGCCAGCACGTCCTGCGCACCGAGCGCCGGGAGCGGGCCGATCACTATGCCGAGCTGGCCAGGCGGGTCGAACTGCCGGGCGCGGCGGATGCCTCGGTCTTTCTCGACAACCGCCGTACCATCGATGCGCGTCGGGAAACGCTGGACGCGGAGATCGCCTCCCTCGACGACCGCATCACCGAACACAGCGTGGCCTTCCATCAGCTCAAGGAGGAGCACGGCGAACTGACGAGCGAGCTGGATTCGCTGCGCCAACGCCGCTCCAATATCCCCGCCCGGGTGCTGGCTATGCGCGAACGCCTCTGCGAGGCCCTGGACCTGGCCGAGGACGACTTGCCGTTCGCCGGCGAACTGATCCAGGTCCACGAGAACGAGCGCGACTGGGAAGGCGCGGCCGAGCGCCTGCTGCACAACTTCGGCCTCTCGCTGCTGGTGCCCGAGACGCATTACGCCGCCGTGGCCGAGTGGGTGGAAGCCACCCACCTGCGCGGCCGGCTGGTCTACTACCGGGTGCGTCGGCCACGTGGCGCGCCGGCCGAACTCCACCCGCGCTCGCTGGTGCGCAAGCTGGCCGTCCGCCCCGACTCGGACTTCTACCCCTGGCTGGAAGTGGAACTCGCCCGGCGCTTCGACTACGCCTGCTGCCAGGACCTGACCGATTTCCGCCGCGAGAAGCGCGCGGTCACCCGCGCCGGGCAGATCAAGGCCGGCGGCGACCGCCACGAGAAGGACGACCGTCACCGGATCGACGACCGCTCGCGCTTCGTGCTCGGCTGGAGCAACGCCGACAAGATCGCGGCCCTCGAGCAGAAAAAGGCCGAGCGCGAGTCGCGCATGCAGTCGATCAGCGACGCCATCGCCGCCGACCAGGCCGCCCGACGGCGGGCCGGCGACGGCCGCGACGTGCTCGGCAAGCTGGAGATGTTCCGGGACTTCAGCGAACTCGACTGGCAGTCTCCGGCCGCCGAGATCGACCGCCTGGAGGCCGAACGCCGCGCACTGGAGGCCAGCTCGGACATCCTGCACACCCTGCAGCGCCAGTTAGCCGAACTCGAATCGACCCTGCAGGCCACCAGCCAGGAGCGCGATACCGCCCGGGACGAGCTGGCCGCCGCGAACACTCGCATCGAGGCGGTCGAACGCGAATCCGAGGCCCTGGCCGAGACGGTCGAGGCGGTGGACGAGGCGGTCCGCGAGCGCATCCACCCGCGCCTGGCGGCCATGCGTTCCGAAGCACTGGGCGAGCGCAAGCTGACCGTGGAGAGCTGCGACAACCGCCAGCAGGATATGCGCGAATGGCTGCAGGCGCGCATCGACAACGCCGAGAAGCGACTCGGCCGGCTGGCCGAGCGCGTGGTGCGCGCCATGGAGTCTTTCTGCCGGGACTATCCGCAGGAGACCCGCGAGATGGACGCCAGCCTGGCGGCCAGCGACGAGTTCGCCGCCATGCTCGAGCGCCTGCGCGCCGACGATCTGCCGCGCTTCGAACAGCGTTTCCGCACCCTGCTGCGCGAGAACACCATCAACGAGATCGCCAACTTCCAGGCCCAGCTCAATCGCGAGCGCGAGGCGATCCGCGAGCGCATCGAGACCATCAACCGCTCGCTGTTCGATATCGACTACAACGAGGGGCGCTACATCACGCTGCTCGCCGAGCCGGCTCCCGACGCCGAGGTGCGCGAATTTCAGCGCGACCTGCGCGCCTGCACCGAGGGCGCGGTCTCCGGGGCCGAGGAGGAGCAGTACACCGAGTCCCGCTTTCTACAGGTCAAGGCCATCGTCGAGCGCTTCAAGGGCCGGGAGGGCACCACGGAGATCGACCGGCGCTGGACGACGCGGGTCACCGACGTGCGCAACTGGTTCGTCTTCTCGGCCTCCGAGCGCTGGCGCGAGGACGACAGCGAATACGAGCATTACACCGACTCCGGCGGCAAGTCCGGCGGGCAGAAGGAAAAACTTGCCTACACCGTGCTCGCCGCGAGCCTCGCCTACCAGTTCGGCCTGGAATGGGGCGAGCAGCGCTCGCGCTCGTTCCGCTTCGTCGTCATCGACGAGGCCTTCGGCCGCGGCTCCGACGAATCCGCCCGTTTCGGCCTGACGCTGTTCGAGCGGCTCAACCTGCAACTGCTGATCGTCACGCCGTTGCAGAAGATCCACGTGATCGAGCCGTTCGTCGCCGCCGTGGGCTTCGTCCACGGCGAGGCGGGCATGTACTCGAAGCTGCGCAACCTCACCATCGAGGAATATCGCGCCGAAAAGGCCGCGCGCGAGAACGGCGACCACGGATGAGCTGGGGCACGCCGGCCGACATCCGCGACCGACTCCGCCGGCGCTGGGAGCGTGGCGAACTGCTCGCCGCCCGCCTGCGCCGCGAGTCGCCCGACGATTCGCTCTTCCCCATGAGCATCCCGCTGAAAAAGCCGACCTCGCGCGATCTCGCCGATGACTTCGAGGCCGTACGCCGCTGGGTGGGCGAGCTGGAGGCGGGCAGCCGGCCACATCGCGGATTCGGCTACGAGATCGAATGGCAGGAGATCCGCCACCGAGTCCACGGCCGCAACCGCCTGCCGGTCCGGGTGACCATTCCCAGCGAGAGTGATGCCCTGCGGCTGATCGGTCGTCGCGAGACCGCCGAACGCTTCGATGCGCTGGCCGCCGAGACCGGTGCGCGCTTCCCCGAACTGGCCGACTGGCTCTCCGCCCGGCCGATGAAGCTGCTCGAACACGCCGAGAACTGGGACCGGGTGCTGGCAGTGGTCGACTGGCTCCGCACCCATCCCC
>JBHEOB010000012.1:20878-21669 GCA_046261775.1 Guyparkeria sp. | reverse complement strand
CCCCGCCCCGGCATCTACCGCCGCCAGCTGGAAATCCCCGGCGTGGACACCAAGTTCATCGAGGCCCGGCGCGGCCTGCTGGCCGAACTGCTCGACGCGGTGTTGCCCGTGGATGCCGTCGATCGCTCGGCCTCCGGCGCGCGCGGTTTCGACCGCCGCTTCGGCCTGCGCGAGGAACCGGCACTGATCCGCTTTCGCCTGCTCGATGCGCGACTCGCCATCCGGGGCCTGACCGACCTGACCGTGCCTGTCGAGCAGTTCGCCGCCCTCGACCTGCCCGTCGAGCGGGTATTCGTCACCGAGAACAAGATCAACGGTCTGGCCTTCCCCGACGTGCCGGGCGCACTGGTCATTATGGGCCTGGGCTACGGCCTGGACCGGCTGGCGAGCATCCCCTGGCTGCCGGCCGAGGGGCTGATCTACTGGGGCGACATCGACACCCACGGCTTCGCCATCCTCAACCGGCTGCGCCACCACATCCCCTCCGCCCGCTCGCTGCTGATGGACCGCGACACCCTCGAGGCCCATCGTCCGCTCTGGACGCAGGAAGGCCGGGACCAGCGCTTCACCGGCAAACTCGACCGCCTGACGGCAGACGAATGGCAACTCTTCGACGACCTGCGCCGCGACCGTCTGGGCGAACGGGTGCGGCTCGAGCAGGAGCGAGTCGGGTTCGGAAGGCTGAAGGAAAGGCTGGGGCTTTAACTGGAAGCTGGAAGCTGGAAGCTGGAAGCTGGAAGCTGGAAGCTGGAAGCTGGAAGCTGGAAGCTGGAAGCGAGGATCGGCGGGGC
>JBHEOB010000012.1:0-20868 GCA_046261775.1 Guyparkeria sp. | reverse complement strand
GTCAAGCCCGCCACAGGGTTACGGTCTCTTCGCTCTTCCAGCCGTCAGCTTACCGCTGCCTGTGCGGGCGGGCCTTGCCCGCGAAGGCGGCACCAGCCGCCGTCCCCGTTTCCGTATGACACCACCGGGACACGCGCCTCCGGCGCGTTTCGCTTGCAGGCAAGCTCGCACAGCGGCCGCCACATACCCTGGACGTCAACGAGCCCCGACCTCTGACCTCTGACCTCTGACCTCTGACCTCTTCCAGCTTCAAGCTCCCGGCCCTCAGACCGCGGCCCCCGGAGGCCGAACGCGGAACCAAACCGCATACATCGCCGGGAGGAAGACGATGGTCAGCACCGTGCCCACGGTGATCCCGCCGATGAGCGTGTAGGCCAGCGGCCCCCAGAAGGTGCTGGCGGTCAGCGGCACGAAGGCGAGTACGGCGGCCAAGGCGGTGAGCACCACCGGACGGGCCCGGCGGACGGTCGCCTCGATCACGGCCGTGTGCCGGTCGTCGCCGGCGCGTCGGTTCTCGTCGATCTGCCCCACCAGGATCAGGGTGTTGCGCATCAGTATTCCGGCCAGACCGATCAGCCCGAGCAGGGCGACGAAGCCGAATGGCTGGCCGAACAGGGCCAGTGCCCCGGCGGCGCCGATCAGCCCCAGAGGCGCGGTGAGCAGCACCATCAACAGGCCCGGGAACGAACGCATGTTGAGCATGATCAGGGTGAGCATGAGGATCACCATCAGCGGCATTACCGCCTTGATGGAATTCTGCGCCCGGCCGGACTGCTCCACCGTGCCGCCGATCTCGATACGGTAGCCGTCCGGCAGATCCTCGCGGATCTCGGTCAGGTCCGCCCAGCTCGCGGAGGTGGCATCCGGCGGCTGCGCACCGCGGATCTCGGCGTTGACGTTGAGGTAGGGCGTCTGGTTGCGCCGCTTGAACACCGGCAGCTCGTCTTCGACCACCACCTCGCCAAGCTGCGCGAGCGGCACGCTCCCGCCGGCGGGCAGACGGATCGGCAGGGTCTCGAGTCGGGCGGGATCGCGGGCGGTGGCCGGAGCGCCCATCACCACCACGTCGATGCCGCGGATGCCCTCGCGCAGGGGCGTGGCCACCTGCCCGTTGATGATGCCGGCGAGCTGGCGTTGCACCTCCACTGGGGCAAGTCCGAACTGCGCCAGCCGCGCCGGGTCGAGGGCGACACGTAGCGTGGGCACGGCATTGCCCCACTCGAGGTGCGGATCGACCAGGTGCGGGTTCTCGGCCATGACCGCGCGCACCCGCTCGGCGATCCCGACCAGCCGGTCGACCTCCGGGCCCATGACGCGGAACTGGACCGGCCAGACCACCGGCGGGCCGTAGAGCAGCGGATGCGCCCGCACGCGCGCCTCGGGGAAGGCGCCCGCGGCGATCATCTCGTCGAGGCGCGCCTTGAGCGCGGAGCGCGCCTCGGCGTCATGCGTCACCGCGATGATCTTGGCAAAAGCGGGGTCCGGCAGTTCCGGATTGAGCGCGAGGAAGAAGCGCGGCGCGCCCCGGCCGATGTAGGTGGAGAGCGATTCCAGCGCCGGGTCGTCCTCGATCGCCGCGGCGAGACGCTCGGCCACCTCGCGGGTGGCGGTCATCGAGCTGCCCTCGGGCAGCTGGATGTCGATCAGCAATTCGGGCCGGTCGGAGTTGGGGAAGAACTGCTTGGCGACGCCCTTGCCCATCAGCGCCGCCGAGCCGACGAACAGTAGCAGCGTGGCGGCGAGCACCCACCAGCGATATCGCACGCAGCCGGTGATCAACCGGCGCAGGGTGCGGTAGAGGCGCGTGTCGTAGAGCTCGCCGGCATGCGGCTCGATCCTGGGCAGCAGCTTGACGCCCAGGTAGGGCGTGAAGACCACTGCCACCAACCACGAGGCGATCAGGGAAAAGCCCAGGATCCAGAAGATGTTGCCGGCATACTCGCCCACGTTGGACTGGGCGAAGCCGATCGGCACGAAGCCCACCACGGTTATCAGCGTGCCCACCAGCATGGGCATGGCGGTGACCGTCCAGGCGTGGGCCGCGGCCGCCACGCGATCGGCACCCTCCTCGAGCTTCACCAGCATCATCTCGATGGCGATGATGGCATCGTCGACCAGCAGGCCCAGCGAGAGGATCAGCGCGCCCAGAGTTATCCGGTCGAGGTTCTTGCCCGTGATCTGCATGACGATAAAGGTGATCGCCAGCGTCAGCGGCACGGCCAGCGCGACCACCAGGCCGGCACGCAGCCCCAGGGCGAGGAAACCCACCAGCATGACCACGCCCAGGGCCAGCAGGAACTTGACCTGGAAGGTATTCACCGCCAGCTGGATGGCGTCGGCCTGGTCGGTGACCTTCTCGAGATTCACACCCGCTGGCAGGCGATCCTGCAATTGGGTCTCGAAGGCCGCCAGCCGTTCGCCGAGCTGCAGGCCGTTGACGTTCTGCCCCATGATCACACCCACCATCAGGGCACGCTCGCCGCCTGCTTCCACCACGTAGGCCGGCGGGTCGGCCAGCTGCCGGGTGACCTCGGCGACGTCCGAGACCCGCAGCACCTGACCGCCGACGTGCAGCGGGGTGTTGCCGATCCGCTCGATCGTCGCCGCGCCCTCACCCTCCAGTCCGGGACCGACCTGCAGGTACAGTCGCGGGCCGTCGGTCTCGATGCGCCCGCGCGGGAGCATGCGATTCTGCCCGGCGAGCGCCTCGGCCACCGCGTCGAGCGACAACCCCAGCGTCTCGATCCGCGCCGGGTCGAGATGGATCTCGATACGATCGTCCTGCTCGCCGATAAGGTGCGCCTTGGCCACGCCCTCGACGCGCAATGCCTCGCGGCGGAGCATCTCGCCCGCCTCCACCAGCTCGCGCTGGTCCACCCCCGGCGCGGTCAGCGCAAAGAGGGTGAAGTAGACGTCGGTGAAGTCATCGTTGAAATAGGGGCCGGCCACACCCGGGGGCAGCTGTGGCCCGGCATCCGAGAGCTGCTTGCGTACCTGGTAGAAGACCTCGCCCACCTCCTCGGGCGGGGTGGACTCCTGGAAATTGATGCGCAGGTAGATCGAACCGGGTCGGGACACCGTCTCGACGAAATCGAAGTACGGCACATCACTCAGCGCCCGCTCGAGCGGCTCGCCCACCTGCTCCTGCATTTCCTCGGCGGTCGCCCCCTCCCAGTGCGCCTCGGCAAGCATCACCTTGAGGGTGAACACCGGGTCCTCGGCGCGGCCCAGCGAGACGAAGGCGTACAGCCCCGCCGCGGCCACCAGCAGGATCAGATAGAGGGTGACCGACCGCTCGCGGACGGCCAGGGCAGAGAGATTGAAGCGGTTGACGACCGGGTCACTCACGGCCGCGCCTCGGCCGCACCCGCGGCTATTTCACCGGCACGGCGGGGCGTGACGTGCTGGCCGTCGTGCAGGCGATTGACCCCCGCGGCGACCACCAGTGCGCCTTCGGGCAGATCGGCCTCGATCACGGCATGCTCCGCCTCGATGGTTTGCACGGTTACCGCCACGGCCTTCACCTGGCCGTCGACCACGTGGAACACCTGCCGCCGACCATCGCGGGCGAATAGGGCCCCGACCGGGACGCGATGGCGCGAGGCCTTCGCAGCGAACGCGAGTGTCGCGGTCTGGCCGATCGACCAGCGACGATCGCCTTCACGAGGCTCGATCCGGTAGCGCGCGGCAAAGGTCCGGCTGGCCGGGTCGGCCGCGCCGTTCACCGTATCGAGCATCGCCTCGGTCTCAACACCGTCGCTTTCCAGTCGCGCCATGCCCTGCTCGGGCAGGTCGGCCATGCGGCGCTCGGGCACGGCCACTTCGACCAGCCGACCGTCATCGGCCGCCAGGTGGACCACCGGCTGGCCGGTGGCGATCACGTCACCGACATCGGCGACCAGTTCGATCACCACGCCGTCGAACGGCGCCTGCATTTCGGCGTAATCGAGGGCGTTCTCCGCCTCGGTCAGCCGGGCCTTGGTGCTGGCCACGCGGGCGCGGGCCGCCCGTGCCCGTGAGACGGCCTGGTCCAGGGCCTGGTCGCTGGTAATCTGGCGCTCGTGAAGCGTGCGAGTGCGCTCGAGCTCCTGCTCGGCCAGCCGCACCTCGGCCCGGGCCTGCGACATCTCGGCGCGGACCGACTCGACCCGCGCGACCAGGTCACGGCTATCAAGACTAGCCAGGGCATCGCCCTTGTCGACACGCTGACCGCGACGCACCGCACGTTCGCTAATGCGCCCGGCCGCCTGAAAGCCGACCGCCGCGGTGGTCTCGGCAACCACCTCGCCCACCAGGGAGGGGCTGCCGATCACGCCCGCCGTAAGCGGGGCGACAAGTACGACCAACAGATCATTCTCGCCGGACTCGGCCGCTGCACGCTCGACCGGCAGGGACAATGCAACGGTCAGGCCGCCAAGCAGGACCACCAGCGGCAGAAAAAAACCTCGACGCTTTGCCATACTCATCGCCCATTTCCCATTGCAGCCGCTAACGAACCGCCCATGTCCACATCGATCACCCTTGTCTGGTTTCGCCAGGACCTTCGCCTCGCCGACAACCCGGCCCTGAACGCCGCACTCTCCTCGGCACAGATCATACCGGTTTATATCGCTCCACCGGGGGACGCAGCCCCAGATACGGACGAGACCCGGGACGGCTATCTACGCGGCGGCGCGAGCCGCTGGTGGCTGCATCACAGTCTGACCGCGCTCGACCGCGACCTGCGTGAGAAGGGCAGTCGCCTGATCATCCGGCGCGGCGATCCGGTCGAGGAGCTATCGCGGCTGGTGACCGAGACGCGCGCGACGGCCGTGCACTGGAACCGCCGACTGGAGCCGACCGGCATTGCCACCGACCGGGCGGTCAAGCAGGCCCTGCGCGAGGCGGGCGTCGAGGCCCGCTCGTTCCCCGGCAACTACCTGCACGAGCCGTGGAATGTGCTCAACAAGCAGGGCGCGCCCTACAAGGTGTTCACCCCGTACTGGAAGGCATTGCTCGCCGAGGGCATCGACCAGCCAATCCTGGCCGAGCCGGAGCGACTCCCAGCGATCGACGAGGCGGTAAACGGCGAGGCGATCGACGCACTCGGGTTGTTGCCACGGCTCGACTGGGCCGACGTCTTTGCCGACTGGTGGACGCCCGGCGAGGCGGGGGCCTGGGATCGGTTCGAATCATTCCTCGACGACATATCGCGCTACCACGAGACGCGCAATCGGCTGGACATCGATGGCACCTCGCGGCTATCGCCGCACCTGCACTTCGGCGAGATCTCACCGCGCCAGGTGGTCGCTCGGGTCCGCAGCGAGTACCCCGACGCGCTCGATGACAAGGGCCCGGAGCACTTCCTGCGCGAGGTCGGCTGGCGAGAGTTCGGCGCCAACCTGCTCTACCACTTCCCGCAGACTGAGACCGACAACCTTGATGCCCGCTTCGACAAGCTGCCCTGGCAGAACGACCGCGACCAGATCGAGACCTGGCGCCGCGGCGAGACCGGCATCCCCGTGGTCGATGCGGCCATGCGCGCCCTGTGGTCGACCGGCTGGATGCACAACCGCGCGCGGATGATCGTCGCCTCATTTCTGACCAAGAACTGCCTGGTCGACTGGCGGATCGGCGCGGACTGGTTCATGGACACGCTGGTCGACGCGGATCTGTCCAGCAACACCGCCGGCTGGCAGTGGGTCGCCGGTACCGGCGCGGACGCCGCCCCCTACTTCCGCATCTTCAACCCCGTGCTGCAGGGCGAGAAGTTCGACCCCGACGGCACCTTCATTCGCCGCTGGGTACCCGAGCTAGCCGAACTGCCCGACAAGGCGCTGTACGCGCCGTGGGAGGCAAAGCCGAAAACCCTCAGCGAGGCCGGCGTGACCCTCGGCGAGACCTACCCCGAACCGATCGTCGATCTCAAGCAATCGCGCGAGCGTGCACTGGAGGCCTTCCAGCAGATCAAGAACTACGAGCGCTGAGCCAGGCCAGCGGCTCACCTGCCGGGCCAGGGCAGTTCTCGCCCCGGCGTGGCCGAGCGTAAGATACGCCAATCCAGAAACACCTTTGCAAGCCGACAAATGTCGATATATAGTGAAAAACATAACGCGGCATTCACCGGCTCGCTCGGTCTGAAACTGGGCGAGGGCGAGGTCTCCGACCGGCGGCTGCGGCTGCTGGCAGCGCTTGAGCAAACGGGCTCGATCAGCGGCGCGGCGCGTGCCATCGGCATGACCTACAAGGCGGCCTGGGACGCGATCGATGTGATCAACAACCTCGCCGACCGGCCGCTGGTGACCACCCGCCACGGCGGGGCAAAGGGCGGCGGGGCCGCGCTGACCGAGGAGGGCCACCGACTGCTGGCCGCCTGGCAGCGCCTCAACGGGATGCAGCAGGAACTGCTCGCTTTGTTCGAGCGCAACCAGCTGACCGACGACCTGGACCTGTTACGGAGAATCGAGATGAAGACCAGCGCGAGGAATGCCTTGGCCGGGCGGGTCAAGGGCCTCAGCCTCGGCCCGGTGAGCAGCGAAGTGATCGTCGCCCTGCCAGGTGACGATGAGTTGGTCGCCGTGATCACGCGCCGCAGCGCCGAGGACATGGGGCTGGCCGAGGGCCGCGCCGTGCATGCCCTGATCAAGGCGAGCTTCGTGATCCTGGCCGATGCCGCCTCGCGCACCTCGGCGCGCAATCATCTTTGCGGCACGGTCGAGCGGATCGAGGCCGGCCCGGTCAACAGCGAGGTGGTCGTCGCCCTGCCCGGCGGGGCCCGCCTGACCGCGGTGATCACAAGCAACAGCATCAAGACACTCGGCCTGCGCGAGGGCGGCAAGACCTGCGCGCAGATCAAGGCGAGCCACGTCATTCTGGGCGTGGACGACTAAACAAGGCCGCAATGTGGGCAGGCGGAGCAGCCCGCTTTTTTCGGTCACTCGATATATAGCCAACATCACATCGAAACAACAAAGGAAAAACCCATGTCGATGATGCAAACCGTCAAGAACGGCCTCGTCGCCCTCGCCCTTGCGACAGTCACCACTGCCTCGTTCGCCAACGATTCGATCCGCATCGCGGCTGCCTCGGATCTGCGTTACGCCCTCGACGAGATCGCCGACGCCTATCAAGAGGAACACCCGGAAGCCGACTTTGAGATCATCTATGGATCCTCAGGGAAGATGACCACGCAGATCATCAATGGCGCGCCGTACGACATGTTCTTCTCCGCCGACATTTCCTATCCGGAGAAGCTTCAGGAGGAAGGACTGACGGCAACCGACCCGGCTATCTACGCCACCGGACGTGTCGTGATCTGGAGCAACACGGTCGATGCCTCGGAGCTCACGCTCGAGGACCTCGCCTCGGATTCGTTCAGACGTGTCGCCATCGCCCAGCCCGCCCACGCGCCATACGGGCTGCGGGCCAAGGAAGCCTTGCAGTCGGCCGGGGTATGGGAGGCCGTTCAGGACAAGCTGGTCTTCGGTGAGAACATCGCGCACACCGCCCAGATGACGGAGTCGGGGGCCGCCCAGGTCGGCATCATCGCCCTTTCGCTGGCCAAGTTTCCCGACATGGCCGAACATGGCCACCACCTGATCGACGATGACATGCACAACCCGCTGACGCAGGGATACGTCGTCACCACGCGTGGCGGCGACAAGCCGGGGAGTATGCAGTTCGCCGAATTCATGGCCACCGACAAGGCCCACAACATCATGACCCGCTACGGCTTCGTCGTCTCCAAGTAGAGAACCCTCGGCCGGGGGCACGGCATGATCGCCCCCACGCCACCCACGGGCGGATGACACCCCGGCAGGCAGCGCTCTCCTTGCGCCACGGCGAGAAGAGCGCCCTTGCTCGCAACGGACTGATATCGGAGTAAGCGATGTTCGGACTTGGACCGGCCGAATGGCAGGCGATCGACGTCACCTTCAGGCTCTGCCTGTACACCACCATCATCCTGCTCATCCTCGCCACACCCATCGCCTGGTGGCTCTCGAATGGGCGCTCCACCGGCCGGGTCATCGTCCAGGCGATCGTGGCGCTGCCGCTGGTCCTGCCACCCACCGTCCTGGGCTTCTACCTGCTGGTCGTCATGGGGCCACGCGGGTTCGTTGGAGAAACGCTGGAAAACATGGGGCTGCACCACCTGGCGTTCTCCTTCGAGGGCATCCTGATCGGGTCGGTCCTCTATTCCATGCCGTTCGCGGTCCAGCCCCTGACCGAGGCCTTCTCCCATCTGGGCCGCCGACCGGCGGAAGTGGCCAGCAGCCTGGGAGCCGGCGTACTGGATCGGTTTCGCAGCGTAATCCTGCCATTAACACGGGGCGGCTTTGTCGTGGCGGCCACGCTCACCTTCGCTCACACCCTGGGCGAGTTCGGCGTCATCCTGATGCTTGGCGGCAGCATCCCCGGCGAGACCAAGGTGCTCTCGGTGCTCATCTATGACCATGCGGAGGCCATGAACTACGATGCCGCGCACACGCTGTCGCTGATGCTGCTGATCTTCGCCTTCCTCACCCTGTTCGTCGTCTACAGCATCACCCGGCGTTTCGAGGTGGCCAAGGTATGACGACCCTCCACGTACAGGCCCACCTCCGGCACGCCAGCGACTTCGAACTCAGGATCGACGAGCCTATCCCCGTCGAGGGGGTGACCGCCCTGTTCGGCCGATCCGGCTGCGGCAAGACCACCCTGCTGCGCATCATTGCCGGCCTGGAACGGATCCGGGGCGCCGCCGTACGCTTCGACGATCAGCAGTGGCAACGGGATCGCCGGTTCGTTCCCCTTCACAAGCGTCGCATCGGCCTGGTCTTTCAGGAGCACAGCCTGCTGCCACACCTGAATGCGAGTCAGAACCTCCTGTACGGCTATCGTCGGACCCCGGCGGCGTTGCGCCGACTACACCCCGAGGAAGTGACCGCCATGCTCGGCATCGACGACCTGCTCGAGCGACGCATCGACCAGCTTTCCGGAGGGCAACGACAACGCATCTCGCTGGGCCGTGCGCTGCTCACCAGCCCGCAACTGCTGCTGCTCGACGAGCCGCTGTCCGCCCTCGACACGCAGACCAAGCGCGAGATCATGCCGTTCCTTTCCCGCATGGCGGCGGAGTCCGGGGTGCCGATCATCATGGTCACCCACTCGCCGGACGAGGTCGAGCGGTTGGCCGACCGGGTCGTCTTCATGCGGGAGGGTGCGATCGAGCGTATTGAAACCTTGCGCGAGGCCCTGTCCCGTCCCGCCTCGCCACTGTTCGACGACGAGGGAGCCGTATCGGTACTGGAGGGTCATGTGGGTGCCCCGGACGACGACGGACTGATTCCCTTCGGGACCGAAGAGGTGCGCCTTTGGGTGGCCGCCGCCCGCACCCCGTTGACGCAAAAAACGCGGCGCCTGCGTGTGCTTGCGCGCGACGTCAGCCTGTCCCTCGACGATCCGAGCCGGATCAGCATCCAGAACCATTTGCGCGTGACCATCGAGCGAATCGATCCACCGCGCGACAACCGCGTCGTCGTGGCTTGCCGAACGGCCGACCGCCAGTTGCTGCTGGCCGAAGTGACGCCCCGTTCGATCAAGCAACTCGATCTAGCGCTCGATCGACAGGTCTACGCATTGATCAAGAGCGCGGCATTGATGGAATAAGCCGCTGCTGGACGCTGGCACCCTGCGCTGGATCACGGGGTTCGTCGCCGGGCTGGCAATCGGTTTTATCGCGCCCGACTGGCTGATCCTGCTGCTCGCCGGCATCCTGCTGCTTTCCGCGTGGAAGGCGTTCCTGAACGCCCGTCAGGCCGAGTCAGGCTGAGGCCGACACCGCCCCGGAAGGGTGGTCGAACTCGTCGCTGACCCGCCCCTCCCGACACAGCTGACTCATGCGCAGAAGTTGCCGATCGAGCTGCGGCCCCCAGCCGTAATGACGCACGGCTCGACGTCGGGCCGCCGCACCCGTCGCCAGCCAGTCGCGTTCGAACAGACGCCCGACGCCAAGCGCGAGCTCGGCGGCTCGGGCCTTCGCCACCAGCTCTCCCACCTCCTCGTCGACCAGCTCCGGCGTCGCCCCGGCATTCACGCCAACCACCGGCAGGCCGCAGGCCATCGCCTCGAGGATCACCAGACCGAAGGTCTCGGCGTCGCCGGCGTGCAGCAGGGCATCCGCCGAGGCGAGGTAGGCGGCCAGGCTGTGCTCGTCTGCCACGTAATCGATCACGCGCAGGCGCGGATGGCTGCCGACCGGCATGCCCGCCCCGATCAGCAACAGGTAATGACGGTCGTCCAGGTGATCGAGGGTGGCGATCAACTGGTCGACGTGTTTCTCGCGGGTGTTACGCCCGGCGAACACCAGCACCCTGGCATCGCGCGGAATGCCGAGATCGTCACGCAGTCCCGGGTGCGCCGCCGAGGGGCGGAACGCCGAGGTGTCGACGCCAAGACGCTGCACGCTGACGTTTTGCACTCCCAGGTCGGCCAATTGCTCTGCCATGACGTCACTCGGCGCAAGCATCCAGTCAAATCCGCGATACAGCTGCATTAGGTACCGCCCCGACAAGGGACGCACCCATTCGCCGAAACGCAGGGCGAGCAGGCGGGAGAGATCCGAATGGAAGAAGCCCACGGCCGGCACCCCCAGGCGATGGGCCGCATCCCGGGCGGCATGGGCCGTGACATATGGGTCGCCGGCCTCGATCGCATCGGGTGCCAGTTCGATCAACGCATCACGCCAGGGACCGGGGCGCAGCGGGAAGCGATAGCCGTCACCGGCTGGCAGGCGCCAGGCGGGCAGTTGGCGCAGCCACTGGTTGGCATCGGCCGCCCAGGCCGGATAGGGCCCGGGCACCAGCAGGCTGTGCTGGCATTCAGAACATCGGGCGATGTGCTGGCGCTTGGCCTCCAGGTATCGACGCACGCCACCCGAGGCCGGCCCCCAGAACATGGTGACGTCGGCGAGGTGCAGCGCCGGGGAAGCAGGTAACTGGTCCATCCGAACCAAATTACCCGGCGCGCATGACGGTTTGTTGTCAGCCGTGCCCGTCGTTGTCAGCCTTGCCCATCCTCGGGCCATTCGACCGGCAATACCCGCTCCGGGTGCTCGCGAGCCAGGTGGGCCAGGTTGTGGCAGTCGGGGCGGTGCAGCTTGTAGCCCTGCGAACGGCTGAGGAAGGCCATCACCCGTTCGCCCGGCTGCGGGTTGCAGCACTTCGCGCGCGTAACCTTGAGGCCGTCGATCGACTGATTCTCGATGACAAGACTGCGGCCACCCGGCGGCTCGGGGAGCCGCTCACCCTCGGCCACCGGCTCTCGCGGGGGGCGGGCAGAACGGTCGGCCGCCGCGCCCAACTGACCGCGGGCGGCCGCCTGCAGGGTCTCGGCGGCGATCCGGTGATTGCCCACCGCCAGGAAAAGCTGGTCCTCACTGTTCACGCCCAGCGCCTCGAGCAGATGCCTTCTTGCCGCGGCATCCATGGAGAAGCGTCGGTAGAGGCGCTCGCAGACCAGCCGCCCCTGCTCGCGGGCATCCTCGCGGTCGAATTGCGCATACCAGTTGCGCACCTTGGCCCGCGAGCTGGCCGAACGCAGAAAACCGCTCTTGGCATGCGCCCACTCGCGATTGGGCGCCGGCTCCTTGTGGGTCAGCACCTCGACGGTGTCACCGTTATCGACCTCGGTCTTCAAGGTCGCGATCTGGCCGTTGAGCTTCGCCCCGCGGCAGCGATGCCCCAGGTGGGTATGAATGCGGTAGGCGAAATCGAGCACCGTCGCCCCGGCCGGCAACTCGACCAGCTCCCCGACTGGGGTGAAGGCATAGACCATGGGCGCGGACAAGGGCCGGATCTCGCCGCGCGACAGCCCGCTCCGCAGCGATTCGACCTGCATGTCGAAGGGGTTCTCGCCCCTGCCGCCGGCCTTGTAGCGCCAGTGCGCGGCCACGCCGAACTCGGCAAAGGCGTGCATGCGCTCGGTGCGGATCTGGATCTCGACCACCTTGCCCTCGTCGGCTTCGACGGCGGTGTGCAGCGACTGGTAGCCGTTGGGCTTGGGCCGGGCGATGTAGTCGTCGTACTCGCTCGGGATGGCCCGGAACAGCTCGTGGACCACCGAGAGCGCGGCGTAGCAGTCGGTGACCGAGTCGACCTGCACCCGCAGCGCACGCACGTCGAACAGACCTTCGAAGGACAGCTGCTTGCGGCGCATCTTCCCCCAGATGCTGTAGATGTGCTTGGGCCGGCCGTAGACCTCGGCCCGAATCCCCGCCTGGATCAGGGCGTGATTCAGTTTCTGCTCGACGTGAGCCAGATACGACTCGCGGCTGATCCGGCGCTCGTCGAGCAGGCGGGCGATCTCGACGTAGGTGTTTGGCTCGAGATGGCGGAAGGCCAGGTCTTCGAGCTCCCATTTGATCTGGCCCAGCCCGAGTCGATGCGCGATCGGTGCGTGGACGGCCAGGGTCATGCCGGCAAAGCGACGCCGCGCGGCCGGATCGGGCTCTTCGCCGAGCCCGCGCATCCCCTCGAGCCGGTAGGCCAGGTCGATCAGCACGGCACGAGCATCCTGCGCGCCGGCAAGCAGCAGCCGCCGCCAGTACTCGCGCTGTCGCTCGGCGCGCGGCTCGGGGTAACGGGCCTCCCAGCCGCGCAGCCGCTCGATCGCCCCCAGCAATCGCTGCACGTCACGCCGGTCGTCCCGATCAAGCACCTCCGCGGCCAGCGCGGTGGCATCGGACGGTTCCGGCCCGGAGCTGCTCTCCAGGGACGGATCGGCCAGCAGCGCGGCCACAAGGGTGGAGAGATCCGCCTGGATATCCGCCAGCGACACGGCCACGCGCGCCCCGGCAACCACCCGCGAGCCGTTGACGAGGGTTCCGCACAGGCGTTCAGCGGCCCGCACCGCCTCGGGCGAGAACGTGTCTTCCATGCCATCGAGCGCCTGCTGCAGGCGATGGCAGAGGTGATCGGGGCTGATGTCGAGAGAGTGCTGCATTCGGGATGGCTGTCGGGGTGGCTTTACCGGCCGATTCGGAATGGCCATGGCACTGCCATGGTCGATACCGTGGAAATTGCCACGGATACTGGTTGGGTTGCCGCCGGGGCCGTGGCACTATCCAGTCTGTAGCGGCACCGGCCCGTTCCGGATATCGATCGACTTCGGGATCGACCGACCGAGAGACCATTCCGGAGCGATTCGGTTCGACCCGGTTCGGCCCGATTCGATTTGCCGCGGGATACCCGGCACGTTCAGATTACCACCCGGCCGATCGGCCGGTCAGTCCTAGGGAGACAGGCATGGCCAAGCGGCCCGACCTTCACGGCGAACACCACCGCCTGAACCGTTATCGTAGTCTCCGCGCCGCCGTGCTGGGCGCCATGGCCGGCCTGGTCGCGGTTTCGAGCCTGATCGCGGGTTTGCTGGCCGCCGGCATGCCCCCAGCCGACGTGCTGCTCACCTCGACTGTCGCGCTGGTCGCCGGTGCACTGGCCCTGGCAGCGGGCCAGCACGTCGCCCTGCAACTGCGCCGGGACACCGAAAAGGCCGACCTGGAAATGGAGGCCCGCGAGCTGGAAATCAATTTCGAGCATGAGCTCGGCGAAATGCGCGATATCTACGTCCATCGCGGTGTCGACCCCGAGACGGCCGACCGCGTCGCCCGGCAGATGATGGCCCATGACGCGCTCGGCGCCCACGCCCGCGAGGAGATGGGCCTGCACCAGATCAGCGATACGCGGCCGTTGCTCTCCGCCATTCCGATGGCGATATCGTTCGCCGCCGGGGCGGCCCTACCGTTGCTGGTAGCGCTGGTCGCGCCCGCCGACCGCATGATGATCCTGACGATCCCGCTCACCCTGCTGGCACTCGCAATCCTCGGGGCATTGAGCTCCCGGACAGGCGGCGCCTCGATGCTCTCGGGCGGCTTTCGCACGGCACTGTGGGGAGCGGTAACCATGGCAGCCACCGCCCTTGCGGGCCAGTTGCTCACCAGCCTCGGCTGATCGAAACGACCGCCGTGACGCGAGAGCATCGACCTCGCGTCGTCCTCCTGCACGGCTTGTGGATGGGCCGTTGGGCCATGCGGCCACTTGCGCGACGCCTGAGACAGGCCGGCTTCGAACCCGTCCTGTTCGGTTATCCCAGCCGCACCAGCCCCGCCCGGATCGCCGAACGCTTCGGCCAGTGGCTCAACGAACACGACCCGCCACCCGACCATTTTGTCGCCCACAGTCTCGGCGGCATCGTTCTCGCCCACCTGTTCGTCCGACACCCCGAACTCGGACCGACCCGGGGCCGCATCGTCCTGCTGGGTTCCCCGCTGGCCGGCAGTGCCATCGCCCGCCGGCTGGCCGAATGGCGGGTGGGCCGCTGGCTGCTCGGCGGCAGCCTCCACTCGGGGCTTGCCGACGGCGGCCCGGCGTGGACGACGACGGACACCCTGATGCTGGCGGGCACCCGGCCGATCGGCCCCGGACGCCTCGTGCCGCAGTCACTCACCGGCCCCAACGACGGCACGGTCAGCGTGGCAGAGACCCTTGATGCGGGCCTGGCGGCTCACCGCTGCCTGCCGGTCAATCACTTTGCGCTGCTCTGGTCCGGGCAGGTGGCGGCGGCCGTGATCGATTATCTCTCGTCCAGCAACGATTGACCCGAAAAATCCTGTCGCGGCACGAAAAAGGCCGACCCATCGGGATCGGCCTGCCGGCTCGTTCGGTTGCTGACGACCGACGGACGGCCTTACTCGCCAGTGTCGGGGGACTCGCCAGTATCCGGGGTGTGGTAGGCGAGGATGTAGTTGGGCTCGCCCATCCGCTCGATCAGCTCGAGCTGGCGCTTGAGCCAGTCCGCGTGGCCTTCCTCGTCCATTAGGATCGCCTCGAAGATGTGGACCGTGCCGACATCGCCCTCGTCGCGGGCCTCGATCGCCGCCTTGCCGTAGAACTGGATCGAGGCCACTTCTTCTTTCAGGTCGGCCTTGAACATGTCACCGAGTGAATTGGACCGCTTGGCGGATTTCGCCTCGGTGACCACCGGGTCGCCATCGAGAAACAGGATACGGTCGATGAACTGGCCCGCGTGGCCGAGTTCTTCTTGGACCTCGCCGTGCATCTTCGTCGAGAGGCGATCGAGCCCCCAGTCCTCTAGCACATGGGCATGCAACATGTACTGATGCACCGCCGTGAGCTCCATTGACAGTGCCTGCTGCAGGTTGTCGAGCGTCTTCTGGCCTTTTTTCGCCTTGGCTGCACACATGGTGGTAGCCCTCCGTGTTGATGATTGATCTCGCGCTCCGGCCGTCATGTCCGCCGGGCCTGTGCAAGACCTTAGACGTCATGGGGAATTTTGCCAGCCTAGTGTGCTGATCCCCGTGCGCGCGGGTCCTGAGCGTAGAAACGCGAGAGATGCCCGTAGAGCGCGGCATCGAAGTGCCACAGCGCCTCGGGCAAGCGAAAGAAGTACTCGGAAAGCACGGCGAAGAACTCGGCCGGGTTAGTCGCCGCGTAGGGATCGATCAGCGGCTCGGCGCCGGCGTCGACCGCCCGGTTGAGCCGATCGAAGGCCGACTGGAAGTCGTTCGTCCAGCGGACACGGTCATGATCCCGGCCCAGTGGCGGGAAACCGTTTTCCACGCCGTTGACCCCATCAATGAAATGCGCCACCTCGTGGACCACCACGCTGGTGGCGAAGTCGGGATCGAGACCGGCCTCGATGTCCGCCCAGGACAGCACCAGCGTGCCATGCGACCAGGCCTCGCCGGCGCGCAGGTCACGGACGTGATGGACGACACCATCCTCGTCGACCTCCTCGTGATCGACCTCGAAGGCATCGGCGTAGACCACCACCGAACGGATACCCTCCAGCCACTGCATGCCCAGGCAAAGCGCCGGCAAGGCCGCCAGGGCGGCGATTCGCAATTGCATCGCATCGGTGAGCTGCATCGCCCCGCCGGCATAGAACGGGCGGCCGGCGAGGAACTGCCCGGCCAGGGCGCGCAGGCACTCGCGTTCCTCGACGGACAGGTCGGCAAGCTCGGGCTGCCGGGCGCAGATCGGCTCGAAGGCCGAGGGCGGGATCTGGATGGTTTGCGCAGAACGGCGGCCGAACAACCCGGCGAGCCATTGCCGGAGACTCAACCCGGCGCCTCGTCGATGACGCCGGCCGGGATCATGTAGTCACGGCATTCGGGCATGTAGTGCACCAGCCCCTCGAGCACCCCGGCGGCGTAGTTGCCATTCATGCCGAACAGCCCGCCCTGGGCGAGGTAGAGCGTCTCCTCAAGCGCGCCGGCACGCACCAGTTCGCGGGCTCGCTCCTTGACCGCGAGGTCGGCATTGGCCACCAGCACGCCGTTGATGTGGCTGCCCAGCGCATGCAGGTCATTGCCCGAATCGCCGGCAAACATCGTCCGACGCTCGTCGAACTCGAGATACTGGATCAGGAATTCGATCGCATGCAGCTTGCTCGCGCGGCTGGGCAGCACGTCGAGGAGCAGCACATCGGCCGCCTCGTCCAGCGACCAGACCAGTCGCGCGTCGACCCCGTTGCGCCAGAGTCGGCCGTGGAGCTCGGCGTCCAGCACATCCTGGTTCGCCTGCCGATCGACGTTGTAACTGGCCTTGAACGCCCCCTGCTTGGCCGGATGCTGCGGGCAGATGGCGCTAATGTCGGCGAAGATGTGGGTAATGTCGTCGTGGGTCAGTCCGTTCCAGTCGGGCGCGATCTGGTCGGTCCAGGCCGGCCAGTGGATCCAGTCGCCGTCACCATGGCCGGTCTGCGAGCGCGGCGCGTAGATAGTGGTACCGACATCACCGATGATGTAGTCCGGCTGCGGCAGCGACCATTCGTCGATGCCATCGAGCACCAGCTGGAGGTCACGCCCGGAGACGAACACCAGCTCGACCGCCGGGTGGGCGCAGAATCCCGCCAGCCGCGAACGAGCCTGGGGTGACTCCTCGGCCCGGCCGTTGGGAATCAGGGTGCGGTCGAGATCACAGCACAACAGCACCGGCGCCAGGTCACTCATGACGCTCCCTCGTCATGGTTCCGGTCCTCGGGCAGGGCGCAGGCACCGAAGAAGTCGTAGTACTCGATCGCCTCGAGCACGCCGCCGGGGCCATGGCCACGGGTGAAGATCACCCGATCGAGGTCCGCCAAACCCGGCAATTCGCGTGCCCCGTCGGGTGTGACCACCGCGCCGAGCGGGTTACCGCGCAGCATGTCCTCGTCGGTGGCCACGCCACCGGCCACCAGCAGGTGGTCGAACGAGATACCCCATTGCGTGGCGAAGTAGCGCAGGGCGAAGCCCTTGGAGGCACGCACCGGCATGGCCAGCAACTCGTTGCGCGACAGCCGCACCAGGTTGACGTGGATATCAAGCTGGTTCAGTTCGCTCTCCACCGCCTCGAAGCCGGGGAAGGCGCCGGCCTCGGCAATGAAGGCATGCACGGCATGGACACCCTGCTCCGCCCGGGAACGCAACTCGAGGCCCGGCGTTTGTGCCAGCAGGTTGTAGACGCGATCCGGTTGCCAGCCATGCCCGATGTGACGGCTCCAGCCCTCGTCTCGCGACAGGCGCGGGCCGTAGTGGATCTGGGTACCGCCCCGGGTAATCAACACATCGGGCGTGGGCACGCCCAGCTCCTTGAGCGCGGCGAGCACCTCGCGACGAGGCCGATCCGAGACCACCGCAAACCCGGCCTGCCGACGATGGGCACGCAGGGTCTCCACCAATTCCCGGCGCGTGGCCGCCTCGGTGGAGCCACCCAGCGCCGCCAGCTCGACCACCAGTGCCCGGTCGACCTGGGTCAGCGTGTGGTCCGGCAGGCTGGGGCGTGTCGCCCGGCGCTCACCCTCGAACAGGGTGGCCACGCGCTCGAGATAGCTCTCGACATGAGCATCCCAGGCGTAGCACTCGCGCACGCGCCGAACGCCGTTCTCCGAGTAGCGTTGCCAACGTTCGCGGTCATTGAGAAGGGCGGCGATGCGCTCGCCGATGCCGTGGGCATCCAGCGGATCGATCAACTCACCGTTCTCGCAAGCGGCGATGATGTCGCGCGGCCCGCCGTCCTCGGTCGCCAGGATGGGCGCGCCGGCGGCCGCCGCCTCGATCAGCGTCAGGCCGAAGGGTTCGGTCAACGCCGGGTTGATGAACAGCCCACCGCTGCGGGTGACCAGGCGGTAGAGATCGGGAACGTCATCGGACTGGTGATGGCGCGGATAGGCGGCCACCCCGTAGAGGTCGTGGTAGTCGATCAGCAACAGTAGGTCGGTGAGCACCTTGCGCGGCCCGACATCCATGTCGCGGATGTCGTCGCGATTGCCGGCAATGATCACCAGGTTCGCCTGCTCGCGCAGCCGTGGGTGGGCACCGAAGGCCTCGACCAGCGTGGCGATGTTCTTGCGTTCGTCGGCGCGAGAGAGCGCCAGCACCATCGGCCGATCGGGCTCGCGCAGAAAGCGCTTGAGCTCGTCGTAGATCGGCGGGTCGAACCGATCGGGCGGCGGGGTGAAGCGCTCGAGGTTCACGCCCGGCGGGATCACCGTCATCTTGCCCGGATCGGTCCAGTCGTAGAGCCCGTACTGCTCCTCGATCTCCTGGCCGGTACTGACCACCACCATGTCCGCGGCGAGCAGCACCTCCTCTTCGGCCCTCACGCGGGTGGTCATGGCGTAGGTCGACTCGATCGTCTCGCTGCTCTCACCACGTGCCAGCAAGCGACGTCGCTTCACGCGTCCCAGTGAATGACCGGTATGCGCCAGCGGCACGCCCAGGTGATGGGCCAGGCGCACGCCGACGTAACCGGCATCGGCGTAGTGGCTGTGGACCAGCGCCGGGGTCCGACCTACCTGGTCGATATGCGCCAGCGCGCCGTCGACAAAGCAGTTGAGGTAGTCCCAGAGCTTTTCCTTGGGCAGATACTCCTCGGGACCGGCATCGATGCGGATGACGTGGGCGTTGTCACCCAGTGCCTCTTCGGGCTGGGCGTAGTCGGCATCCACGCGCGAGTCGGCCACCCGGCGGGTGAACAGGTCGACGCGATCCACCTCGGGGCGACGCGCCAGCGCGCGCGCCAGTTCAACCACGTAGAGGGTCTGCCCGCCGGTATCGGCATCGCGACCCAGTTCCAGGTTCTGCCCGCGGATCAGCCCGTGCACACTGATCAGGCAGATATACAGCCCGTCCTGTTCTCCTCTTTTCACCATGGTGTCAATCCTCTCCCTGATCGTTCGGTGCCGCTCCGCCCCGTCCGTTGCCGGGGGCCGCGTCCTCGTCCTCGGCGAGCGCCAGTTCCACCAGTTGGCTGGGGTCGGCGAGCAGGTGACGGGCCAGCAACAGCCCGGTGGCACTCCAGACCTGGTCGAGGTTGGCCCGGCGGCCGATCAGTCGACCGTGGCGGCCGTCGTAGTACTCCGGCCAGTTGTCGACCATCAGGCGGCGTTCGGCGACCCGGAAGGCGCGCTCGCCCAAATCCTGGCGATCGGCCACTAGCGCCGCGGCCACCATCGGCCAGATCAGCACCGGCCAGTTGCCACCGTTGTGGTAGGACCACGGCACGTTCTTGGGGTCCGATCCTGTCATCAGGCGCCACTCTGACCCGCGCACCGGCGGATAGACCAGCTTGACCGGCATCTGGCCCACCAGGTCGTCCCAGCGCTCGGTGACGGTGTGCATCAGCAGCCCGGCCTGATCCGCAGTGGCCAGCCCGGTGGTCGTGGCGAGGAAATTGCCCTGCGAGAAAAAGCGGAAGTCGATTCGCCCAGGGCCGAGGTTGCCGACGAAGTAGCCACCGTCATCCGGCAACCAGTCGGCCACCCACTCGGGAATCGACTCGGGGTAGATATTGAAGACGTTGTCGACGTCGTGACCGAATTTTTCCGTGGAGTAGCGGTGCACCTCGTTGAGCACGTTGATATCCAGCCAGTAGTATCGGCGCACGTAGTCTCGCAACACGCCACGGCGACGCTTGGCCAGGTCGATCAGCCAGTGGCTACCCTCGTCGATGGTCAGCAGATCGGCCGCACGCAGGGTCATGTCGAACAACGCCTGGATTTCGAGCGGATGGCCGTTAACGCCCATGCGCCGATCAACCATGAACGAGCCGTCGGGCACCAGCAGGGTGGGGAACACCTCGAACCGGCTCTGCAGGCAGAGGCTGAGGATCATGCGCAGGCCGCGCTGAACCTCGGGGGTGTGGGCAAAGGCCGTATCGCCGGTGTAGCGCACGTAGGCGCGCAGGAGCACCGCCCACCACATCATCGAATCGACCGGCGCGACTCGGCCGATGGCCCGGTCGCCGAAGTCGGCCGACAACTGTTCGCTGCCGTCGTCGAGGGTGATCACCCGGAACGAGGCGGGCAGCACGCCCGGCGCGACCTGCTGACCCTCCAGCTCCTCCTGCTGACCGCGCATGCGCAGGATCATGGCGAGGAACTCGCGCACCACGTCCGAGCGCCCTTCGAGCAGCATCAGGAATGCCGCCGAGACGAAATCGCGCACGAAGCAGTCGCGGTAGTTCTCGGCCGGGGCACGGGGATCGAGGCTCGCCATGGTGCCGACCGGGCGGCCCTGGTAGCGGATCACCGCATCGTCGAGCAGGCGGTAGGCATCGGCCAGCACCGCCGACTCGTCGGCAAAGCGGGGCTGGGCGAAGCAATGACGCGAGGCGTGCAGTGGTTCGGTGGCACGACTCGCTGACGGACGCTCGTTCATCCGGTGTCCTTCGCTGGTATCGGAATGGAGTGATCGGCAGACGCGGCGTTGAGCCGAGAGCCGACCGAGTTCATTTCAAAGTTAGCACAGCCGACTACCGCGGCAACAGCCTGCGCCGGGCAGAGGCCGTTGATTCACGGGCACAGTCGGGCCTTGCACGACCGACTCAAGACCGCCTGCATGACGTGTCC
>JBHEOB010000011.1:31748-32175 GCA_046261775.1 Guyparkeria sp. | reverse complement strand
CTGCTAGAGCACTATTCCAGGGAAGTCGTCGAATCGCTGAAGGCTGCCTTCGCGCGTCTGTGCCTGTCGTCACAGGTCAGCGACGCGCTCAATGGTCATGTCGATGAACGGAAATCCGGTTTATCGGACCCTGGTATCAGGGATGGGGGCGGTAGGCGGTTCGGTTTCAAGCGCCCCTCTCAGGGCTGGCGCGGACGTCACGCCAGCCACCAATGAAAGAGGGCCACCGTCACACCGGTGGCCCTCTTTGCGTTGGAACCGACTTTTGTTCTCGGCACCGTTGCCTTATTGCTCGGCAGGCGCCGCTGGCGAGGCCCGAATCACTCGTCCGCCTGGTCGGATCCGGCATCCGGGCCGACGATCACCACGATCTGCCTTTGCGACTCGACGTGCCGGTCGAAGGCCTTGCGGATGTCGGCGGTTGTCA
>JBHEOB010000011.1:0-31738 GCA_046261775.1 Guyparkeria sp. | reverse complement strand
GCCTCGACCCGCTTGGTGTAGTCGTCAAGGTAATCCAGCGGCAAGTCGAGGAACGCCAGTGCGCCGATCTGTTCGGTGATCTTGCCGTTGCTGTTCAATCGCATGGGGAAGCCACCCACGATATTGGCCTGGCTGTCGGCCAGCTCCTCGTCAGTGGGGCCATTGGTGATGAAGTCGGTCAGTTGTTCGTTCATCAACGAGAGCGCGGTATCCACCTGATCGTTGCGCGTCTGGATGCCCATGATCAGGCGCCCGCCTGCGCGCATCGGCATCAGGTAGCTGTAGGTGCTGTAGGCCAGGCCGCGCTTTTCACGCAGTTCCGACATCAGCCGCGAGGCAAAGCCGCTGCCGCCGAGGATATGGTTGCCGACGTACAGAGGCAGGTAGTCCTCGTGCTTGCGCGGGATGCCGTCGAAGGCGACCAGCACGGTCGACTGTTCGGAGGGGAAGTCGACACGCCGCGTCTCGGATTCCTCAAGCGGTGGTACGTCGGGGAGCGCCGGTGCGGTCTCTCCACGGGGCAGGGCGTCGGTGAGTGTCTTCGCCAGCCGTCGCGCCTCTTCCGTCTCCATGTCGCCCACGATCACCACGGTTGCGTTGGCGGCGACGAACCGCCGGTCGTGGAAGGAGCGGATGTCGTCCGGCAGGATCGACTCCACCGACTCGGTCGTGCCGTCGGTGGGGTGGGCATAGGGATGATTACCGAAGGCCGCCTTGCGCAAGGCATCGCTGGCGACCGCCTGCGGGGACTGCTTGCGTGACTGGATGCCGCGCAGTTGCCGGTCGCGTTCGCGCTGGATGTCCTCGTCATCGAAGGCGGGGCGGGCGATTACCTCGGCCATCAGGTCGACGGCCGGCCAGAGCCAGTCGTCTTCGGTCAGGCTGCGCAGGCGCACGGCGGTGGATTCGAGATTGGCGCTGGCGGAGAACTGCGCACCGACACGGGCAAAGCCATCGGCGATCGCCTTTGCATCACGCTCGGTGGTGCCTTCCTCGAGTAGCGAGGCCGTCAGGCTGGCGGTGCCGCCCTTGCCCTCGGGGTCCCGGGCGCTGCCGGCATCGAAGATCACCCGGGCGTCGACCATCGGCAGGCTGTCGGTGGGGTAGAACAGCACCTCGGCGCCGTTGTCGGTCTGCCAGGTCTCGACCGGCAGGACGGATTCGGCCCGCGGAGCGGTTGCAAGCAACAGGGCGCCGAGGGCGAGGATGGGCAGCCACAGGGCGTTGCGGGCATCAATGGACACGGTCAATACCTCCGGTGGGGCTGGGCAGGGTCATTTCATCCTCGTTTGTCGCTGGTTCGAGGGTCGCGATGGTCAGGCCGTCGTCGCGGAAATACTCGCGGGCGACCGCCTGCACGTCCTCGACAGTGACCGCGCGCACGCCCTCGACGAACTCGTTCGCCTGTCGATAGTCGAGCCCTACGGTCTCGTAAATACCCAGCTTCATGCCCTGGTAGAACAGCGAATCGCGCTGGTAGACGTCCGAGGCGACCACCTGAGCCTTCATCCGATCGAGCTCGTCTTCCTCCACCGGTTCGTTCCGGAGTCGTTCGATCTGTTCACGCAGCAGGTCCTCGCTCTCTTCCAGTGACTGACCATCACGCGGGGTGGCGTTGACCGAGAACAGGGTGGTTTCGCGTGCATTGAGGCTATAACCGGCATCGGCGGCCGAAAGCTTGCCGGCGCGGACCAGGTCGTTGTTCAGGCGCGCCCCGGAATCGCCAGCCAGGATCCCGGAGATGACCGCAAGCGTGTAGGCCGTGCGTGCATCCCCGGCCGTGACCAGCGACGGCACCTTGTAGCCCATTGTCAGGCGCGGCAGCTTGGCGGGGATGGAGAGGTGGGCGCGCTTGGCCCCGTGTTGTTCCATTTCCTCGCGTGGCTTGGCGTGTGCGAGATCACGCTGGGAGATCGGGCCGTAATGCCGTTCGGCCAGTTCGACCACGGCGTCCGGCTCGACGTTGCCGACCACGATCAGGGTGGCATTGTTGGGTGCGTAGTGCTCCCGGTACCAGCGTTGCAGATCGTCCACGGTGTAGGCGTCGATGTCGGTCTTCCAGCCGATGATCGGATGGTGATAGCCGCTGCTGGTAAACGCCGTGGCGTAGAGCAACTGGTTCAGACGGGCGTTGGGGTTGTCGCGCACGCGCGAACGCCACTCCTCCTTGACCACCTCCTTCTCGCGATCGAACTCCTCCGGGTCGATGGCGAGGTTGGCCATCCGATCGGCCTCCCAGCGCATGACCGTCTCGAGCTCGTCCGCGGCCAGTGTCTGGAAGTACCCGGTGAAGTCGCGCCCGGTAAAGGCGTTTTCATCGCCGCCAAGCCGGGCGATGATGTCGGAGAACTCGCCGGGACCGAGATTATCCGTGCCCTTGAACATCATGTGCTCGAACATGTGCGCGATGCCGGTGATCCCGCCGGGTTCGTCGGCCGAGCCGACCTTGTACCAGACCTGATGCGTGACCACCGGGGCGCGGGTGTCGGGCAGCACGAGGACTTTCAGTCCATTGTCGAGCGTCGTCTCTGTCACCTTGGCGGCGCTGACAGGCGTGACGAGACTGGCCAGCAGGAACGTCAGCAAGAGGTATTTGATCTGGCGATGGCCAGGAAGGGCGAGTCCGGATTTCATCTGTCGGCGACTACTGATTTGATTGCTCGGAAGAATGGCGGTGGCGGCAATAAGTATTGCTTCACGATGGCTTTGACAGTCATTTGTCACGACGGTTTCCGTGATCGATGACGCGTTGTCAGCATAGCCCGTTTTTTTCGGTTTGCGATCGCAGGCAGAACGAAAAATCCGGCCCTCGGGCCGGATCAGTTGGTGTGCTGGTTCAGACGCTGGAGTCAGGCATTGACCACTCGCTTCGGACCGCTACGTGGGGCCTCGTCCAACGCCGGTGGCGAGCCGTCGGCTGCCTTTTTGGCGTAGGGCGTGCTCGGCCCGTTGACCAGGAAGTCCATCAGGTGATTACGAAACGGGTAGTAGTGGTCGTCGTGGTGCATCTCCTGGCGCGAACGCGGCTTGTGCAGCGGGTTGTAGGCGCACTCGGCGACTTCGGCGAAGGGACCGGTGGTCATCAACAGGATCTTGTCGGCCAGCAGGATCGCCTCGTCGACGTCGTGGGTGATCATGAAGACCGTCTGGTTGGTGGCTTGGCAGATCGCCAGCAACTCGTCCTGGATCACGCCCCGGGTCAGCGCGTCCAGCGCACCGAACGGCTCGTCCATCAGCAGCATCTTTGGCTCAATGGCGAAGGCTCGGGCGATGCCGACGCGCTGGCGCATGCCGCCGGAGAGCTGGTGTGGTTTCTTGTCGATCGCCGGGGTCAGGCCAACCATGTCGATGTACTTTTCCACCTGCGCGTTGATCTCGGCCTTCGAGTGTTCCTTGAAACGCGACTTGACGGCGAAGGCAACGTTCTCGCGCACCGTCAGCCAGGGCATCAGGGCGTGGCTCTGGAAGACCACGCCGCGGTCGAGGCCGGGGCCGGTAACTTCCTTGTTCTCCATGAAGACATAGCCGTCGGATGCCTTGTCCAGCCCGGCAAGGATGTTGAGGATGGTGGACTTGCCGCAGCCGGAGTGGCCGATCAGGCAGACGAACTCACCCTTTTCGATCTCGAAGTCCAGGTTCTGGAACACGGTGACCGGTTCCTGGCCCAGCGGCCCAGGGAAGGTCTTTTCCAGACCGTCGACCTGGATGAATGCGGGGGTAGTCATGTTCAGACCTCCTTATAACTGACGATCTTGCCAAACAGGCCGAAGATCATGTCGAGGATCATGCCGACGACGCCGATCAGGAGGATGGCGAAGATCACGTTGGCTAGATCGAGGTTGTTCCATTCGTTCCAGATGAAGTAGCCGATGCCGGTGCCGCCGACGAGCATCTCCGCGGCCACGATGACCAGCCAGGCGATGCCCATGGAGATGCGCATGCCGGTGAGGATCGTCGGCGCGGCGGCCGGCAGGATCACCTTGAACGCCTTCTTGATCGGGCCGACCTCGAGCGTCTTGGCTACGGAGAGCCAGTCGTCGCGCACCGAAGCGACCCCGTAGGCGGTGTTCACCATCATCGGCCAGATCGAACAGATGAAGATCACGAAGATCGAAGAGATCGAGGCGTCCTGGATGATGTAGAGCGCCAGCGGCATCCAGGCCAGGGGAGAGATGGGCTTCAGGATCTGGATGTACGGATCAAGTGCCTTGTGCATCAGTGGTGACATGCCGATCAGGAAACCCAGCGGCACGGCGACCAGCGCGGCCAACACGAAGCCGGCCAGGACCCGCCACAGGGAATGGGCAAGCTGGATGCCGATACCGCTGCTTGAGCCATCGATCTCGAAGGGGTTGGAAAAGTGCGTTGCGATCGCGGAGCCGATGTCGCCCGGTGTGGGCATGTCGGACTCCTGAACCGTGTCGAGCCCCATCATCTTCGCGTACTCGGGGTCCATGTCCCCCAGATCGACCGTGGTGGGCAGGGTGGCCCCCCACCACGCGCCGACAAAGGCGAGTAGCAGGAGAATCGAGATCAGACCGGCGCGTAAGCTGAGTGACTTGCTCATGGCTTAGACCCTCCCGATCTCGAACGATTCGAGGTATTCCTTCGGCTTGGCGGGATCGAATTCCTTGCCCATGATCATGTGCTTCTTGCTGTTGATCTCCGGCGCGGGCAGGCCCATCTCGGCGAGGCGCTCGCGGGCGTCGGTGGCCCGGAAGATCTCCTCGGCGATGTCGGCGTAGTCGATCTCTTCCTCGATGTAGCCCCAGCGCTTCATCTGGGTCAGGATCCAGACGCCCATCGACTCCCACGGGAAGGGATCGAAGTCGGCGCGCTCGGGCTCCTCGATGATGTTGCCCAGGCCATCGGCGTAGCGACCGGTCATGACCTGATCGAGCACGATCTTCGGCTGGTTGAGGTAGTTGGACGGGGCGATCGCCTCGATGATCTCGGGGCGATTCTCCTTCTTGTGCGCGTAGACCGTGGCACTGGCGATGGCGCGGAACAGCGCGGAGAAAGTGTTGGGATTCTCCTCGACAAAGGTCTTCGTCGCGCCGAAGGCGCAGCAGGGATGACCGTCCCAGAGGTCCTTGGAGAGCACGTGGATAAAGCCGGCGCCTTCGTAGACGGCGCGCTGGTTGAACGGCTCGGGACCGAGGAAGCCGTCGATGTTGCCGGCCTTGAGGTTGGCCACCATCTCCGGCGGCGCGATCACCTTGAGCTTGACGTCGCGGTCCGGGTCGACGCCGTGCTCGGCCAGGTAGTAGCGCAGCAGCAGGTTGTGCATGGAGTGATCGTAGGGGATGCCGAAGGTCATGCCCTTCCAGTTTTCCGGCTCGCGATTCTCCTTGTGCTTGTTGTGCATCGTGATCGCCTGACCATTGATGTTCTGGATGGTGGCGACGTAGGTTTCCTGCTCGCGCGCTCCGATACCCAGCGTGGAAGAGATAGGCATTGGCGAGAGCATGTGCGAGGCATCGAGCTGGCCACTGTGAACGTTGTCGCGGATCAGTGCCCAGCCGGCGGTCTTGACCACGTCGACGTCCAGCCCCTCACGCTCGTAGAAACCCATCGGGTGGGCCATGATGATCGGCGTGGCGCAGGTGATCGGGATAAAGCCGACCTTTAACTTCTTTTTCTCCAGGGGACCGACCGGGTCGGCCGCGACGGCCTTCGCGGCGGCCATCGGGAAGAAGGTGGAGACCGCGGCCATTGCGGTGCTCACGCCGACCGCCTTGAGGAAGTTGCGACGGGTCCGATCTTCGGGGAACAACGAGCGCATCACCGAGGATTCGACCGCACGATTGAGGGCCGCTTCCTCGTCCGTCGGGTTGGGACTGGCGGCGATGGCTGCGTTGTGATCGGCCTGGTTGGCGTGCTGGCCGCAGGTGCAGCCGCGGTGCAGTGACTTGTCGGGATCGAACGGGTTGTCGAATGTGGACATGGTTTCGCTCTCGGGTCGGTGAGTGACGCCCTGGAGTTTGCAGATGCCGTGCCATACCTGCCGTTTACGTCAGATGAACGCCTTTTGTCGGTAAATGGCGTATTTTCGCACCATGATGAGGCGCGCATTGGCGTTGTGTCCCGTTTCTGGTGCGTCCCGGCGGTCGTGAATGCCGCGCAATGCCCGCCAATGGCGGACAAAGTCGCAGGCCTGCTTCTTGCAGTTCCGGAATGTCATCTTTTTCCCGGAGAAGCTCATGACCGACTCGCGCGCCAATCTGCCTCAGCCCACTCAGGCGCAGGCCATCCAATCATCGGCCCGCGCCGAAAGTGCCGATGCCGAACTGCTTGTCGTCCACGAGGCCGCCCAGTGGCTCTCGCACGATAATGACCCGGAGACCGTGATCGGGCGGATGTTGCGGTTGCTCTCGCAGATTACCGGGCTCAATCGCGGTCGGGTCGTGCTGCCCGATGCCAGTGGCGAGTTCATGGAGATTCGTTACGCCTACGGACTCGTTCCCGCCGAGCGAGAGCGCGGGCGTTACCGCATGGGGGAGGGTGTGACCGGGCGGGTGATGCGTACCGGTCAGGTCGCCGTGGTCCAGGACATCGACGAGGAGCCGGTCTACCTGACCCGGGCGGTCGAGCGGGACACGTTGCCGCACGAGATGGTCGCCTTCCTGGCCGTGCCGATCCTCAACGAGGATCAGCCGATGGGCGTGCTCGGGGCGCACCGCATTCGCGAGCGCCACCGGCCACTCGATCGGGATATCACACTGCTGCGGATCATCGCCGCCCTGATCGCCCGCGTGCTCAAGGTCGACGACCTGATCCGCGAGCAGACGGCCGCGCTCGCCGAGGAGAACGAATCGCTGCGCGAGGCCCTGTCGAGCAAGCAGGAGAATCGGCACGGCATCCTCGGCGAGAGCCCCGCGTTGCAGCAGGCCGTGCGCCAGACCCTGCACGTCTCGCCCACGCAGGCTACCGTGCTGCTTAACGGCGAGTCGGGCACCGGCAAGGAGCGTTTCGCGAGGATGGTGCACCTGACCAGCCCGCGCTGCGATGGTCCGTTCATCGCGATCAACTGTGCGGCGATACCCGATGCGCTGCTCGAGTCCGAACTGTTCGGTCACGAGAAGGGCGCGTTCACCGGGGCGGTCTCGGCGAAGAAGGGCAGCGTGGAGCTGGCCTCGGGGGGCACGCTGTTTCTCGACGAGATCGGCGATCTGGCGTTCGACCTGCAGTCCAAGCTGTTGCACGTGCTCGAGCGCCAGACCATTCACCGGGTGGGCGGCACCAAGGACGTGCCGGTCGACGTGCGCATCATCGCCGCGACCCACAAGAACCTTCAGGAAGCCGTCAATCTGGGCAAGTTCCGCATCGACCTGTTCTATCGCTTGAATGTCTTTCCCATCCACCTGCCCGCCCTGCGTGAGCGCGATGGCGATGTGAAGCTGCTCGCCCGCCACTTCCTGCAGGTGGCCAGCCAGGAATTCGACCGCAACGCCACGTTCGAGATGGGCGTGCTCGACCGGTTGGCCGCCTACAACTGGCCGGGCAACATTCGCCAACTGGAGAACGTTATCAAGCGGGCGGTGCTGGTGGCGCAGAACGGCTGGATCACCGTGGACGATATCGAGCTGATCCTCACCCACGAGTCGCACGTCACCGACCACCTCGAGGCCGGCGGTACGCCGAGCCCATCCCGGGCGGTACCTGAAGGCGGGACGACCGATTCGGCGAACCCGACTCACGGTGGACAACGGGTCTCGCCGCCGGCTGCCGGCGGACGGGGCTATCGCTGGGTGAGCGAGGACGAGTCCGAGGCGTTGCTCGAGGCACTTCGCGAGACCGGCGGTAACAAGACGCAAGCGGCGGTTCGACTGGGCATGACCACTCGCCAGTTTCGCTATCGGCTGGACAAGCTCGGCCTGCGTGAGAGATAAATGTGGTCTGACGGCGCCGATGGAACCGGGTGGTTTTGTCCTACACTAGGGGGCAGCCGCCGCGTCGGCTAGGTTTGGTTTCAACCAGAGGGAAGTGTAATGAAACGAGTTGCTCGCATTGTCAGTCCGTTCGTGATCGCCTCATTCACCATCGGCAGTATGCCGGCCATGGCGGCGCCATCGGCGGTGGTCGACGGGCTGGTCACCACCCAGGAGGCGATGAACGCCGACCAGGCATCGGCCGACCGGGAGCGTGTCGTCGAGTTGCTGTCTCGTGACGAAGTGCGCGACCAACTGGTCACCCAAGGTGTCGATCCGGCCCAGGTCGAGGAGCGTGTCGCGGCCCTGTCAGACCAGGAGGTGCGCGAAATGAACGAGCGTCTCGACCAGATGCCTGCCGGCGCCAATAGCGTGGTGGGGGCCTTGTTCGCCGTCTTCGTGATCCTGCTGGTTACCGACCTGCTTGGCCTGACCAGCGTGTTCCCGTTCACCCGCTGAGTGCGGGTCGTCGCGACGATGCGATATAGACCGATAGAAGGCGCCCGCTGGTCGGGCGCCTTGTTTTTTCTGGTTATCGCCGTGCTTTTGGGTGGCTGTGCCACCACTCCAAGTCTGTCAGACCAGACTCGCACGGCCGTGCCGGAGAGCTACCTGATCGACGAGGTGCCGTTTCGTGGCCAGCGTGAGTACCAGTGCGGTCCCGCGACATTGGCGATGCTGCTGGCTCACGCAGACAAGCCGGTCAGTGTCGATGAGCTGATCCCGCAGGTGTTCCTGCCCGGGCGCGAGGGCAGCGTTCAGCCGGAGATGCTTGCGAGCGTGCGCCGCCAGGAATTGATCCCGTTCGTGATTCCGGGGCGACTGGAGGCGGTGTTGCAGGAGGTGGCGGCCGATCGGCCGGTGGCCGTCCTGCAGAACCTGTCCCTGTCGTGGTGGCCGATGTGGCACTACGCGGTGGTGATCGGTTACGACCTAGAGGAGGAGCGGCTTGTGCTCCACAGCGGCGAGACGCCGCGCCGGGACATTGCCATGGGGCGTTTCGACGCCACCTGGGCGCGCTCGGATCGCTGGGGCTTTGTCGCCCTGCCTCCCGGCGAGTTACCGAATGTCCTCGACGGGCGACGGGCGGTGCAGGCTATCTCGTCGTTCGAGTCCGTGCAGGGGGCCGAGATGGCACTGCCGGCGTGGCGGGCATTGGCTGCTCGTGAGTCCTCGCTTGCCCTGGCGTCGTTCGGTCTGGGCAATGCGCTGGCCGCTAGCGGCGAGCGCCGTGAGGCGGTTCGAGCGTTCCGTCGCGCTGTGGAAGCCGACCCGGCGTTCGCGGCCGCGTGGCTAAACCTGGGGCTGTTGTTGCGCTCGCTTGATCGGCACGATCAGGCCAACGACGCCCTGCGTCGGGCGGCCGAGATCCCCGGCCCACTGCAGGAACGGGCCCGACAACGACTCGAGGATCGGCTCGACGACGGATAAGTCGTCATTGCCTCGGTGGCGCGATTCAATGCGATTCGTCTTTCTGTTCGATCAACGCCACGTAGCCGGGCAGGGCCTCGACCCGGGCAAGCCAGTCGCGGACGGCCGGATAGGGCGTCAGCGAGACGCCGGCCTCGTCGGCCAGGTTCGCGTAGGGATAGCAGGCGAGGTCGGCGATGGTGGGGTGGTCGGCGGCCAGCCAGTCAGCCTGGTCGAGGCGTCGTTCCATCAGTGACAGGCCCCCGCGTCCTTCCTGCTGGCACTGTTCGCGGTTGAAGTCCTTGCCCAGTCGCCACACGGCGCGCGCACGGGCCAGCCCGTAGAGCAGCTCGTCGCCGGCCACGGCCAGCCACTGCATCACGGCCGCTTCGGCCGCCGGCTCGCCCGGGAGCCACCGGGGCGTGCCGTAGTGGCGCGCCAGGTAGACCAGGATGGCCATCGAATCCCAGATTCGCACCTCGCCGTCGACCAGGAACGGCACCTGGCCGCGTGGATTGATCTCCAGATAGTCCGCCGAGGCAGTCTCGCCCGCGGCGACGTCGATCGGGACACGGACGTAATCCAGCTCGAGCATCGAGAGCAACAAGCGCACCTTGTGGCAGTTGCCGGAAGGCGGGAAGTCGTAGAGCGTGATCGAGGTCACGGCGGTATCTCCGGGAGAAACGGGGTGGCGATGCGTTCGTTCGGTGGCAAGTCGGTGGCAAAAGGGCCCGGCATTGCCGGGCCCCGAGTCGTTGCAAGGGTGATGCTGGAGGTCGTCAGGCGACGAAGGGCAGGCCTTCGTCGATCGGCAGGCTGGGATCACGCGACCACTCGTTCCACGAGCCGAAGTATAGCCGTACGTTCTCGATGCCCGCCGCGCGCAGGGCCACCAGCGTGTTCGAGGCGCGCGCACCCTTGAAACAGTACAGGAACACTTGCGAGTCGGGTGTGATGCCGACGCTGTCGCACTCGGCGCGGATCTCGGTGGGCGACTTGAAGCGGGCGACGTCGCCGGGCTTCATAAAGCGATACCACTCGATCCAGACCGCGTCGGGCAGACGACCCTTGCGCGGGCAGAAATCCTTGCCGTAGGGCGAGGAGCTCTCGGCAATCCACTCGTCGACGTCGCGGACGTCCAGCAGTACCACGTCATCGCGATCCAACGCGGCCAACACGTCGTCCTTGTCGAGCATCACGTCGCTGCTGCCACTGTCCAACGGGAAGGAGGCAGTGATCGGTTCGGGCGTCTCGGTGCTCACCGGCAGGCCGGCCGCTACCCAGCCCTGAAAGCCGCCGTGCAGGATGCGGATCTTGTCCTTCGGATAGCCGAGGTGCTCGAGCAGAAACAGGCCGCGACAGGACTGACCGAAGCCCGTGTCCATCGCATCCTCGTAAAGCACCGCGATCTTGTCGCCATCCAGGCCGGCGGCGCCGAACTTCTCGCTGAATTGCTGTTCGAGTTCGGCCAGGCCTTCCGGGGTGGAGGTGGCGAGAAAGGTAAAAATCTCCGGCATGTTGATCGCACCCGGCAGGTGCCCGGCAGCAAAGGCCTCGGGGCTACGGGTGTCGATCGGCACGATGGTATCCGCATCGATTGTTTTCAGGTCCTGCGGTTCGATCAGGGGGTTGCTCATGGATTGCTCCTGGGGCTTCTGGCCCGATGGGTGGGTGCGCTGGTCAATGGGTGGTAGGCCAACTCAGCTAGCACGTCCGATGACGCGCCGGTAAAGGGATTCGTGTTCGCCGACCGCCTTGCCGGCCAGCGCGTAACCGGCCAGCTTGCCGCGACTGACGAAGTCGTTGCGTTGGCCCTCGGCCACGGCATGCGGTGTCCATCGGCCCAGGTCGACGAGCGTGCGATCCGGTGGGCAGATCATGATCGGCAGGCTGGGGGTTTTGACGCGGATGGCGGCCGGGCGATGCTCGAATGCCACGCTGTCACCGCTGAGCGCCGCGGCGGCCGTCGTGGCCATGCGGCGGATCGGTTCGATAAAGAAGTAACTGTTGCCGTTGATTTCGGCGCAGTCGCCGATGGCATAGACGTGTGGATCGGAGGTCTGCATGCTCTCCGCCGACGCGAGGATGCCGCGGTTGGTAACCAGCCCGGCGCGACGCGCCAGGTCGGTGTTGGGTACCAGGCCCATCGCCGAGATCACCTCGTCGGTCCGGATTTCCCCGCCGTTGGTCAGCGTCACGTTCAGACGTCCGTCGGCATGGTCGACGCGGTCGAGGCTGGTGCCGGGGCGGAAATCGACGCCCTTGGCCGCGAGATGCTGGCCCAACTCGTTGCCCAGCGGAGCCGGGGCGAGCCGGTCGAGCATGCGTTCGCCGAGGTCCAGCAGCGTGACGTGATGCCCGCCGGCCGTGAGGTCCTCGGCCAGCTCCACGCCGATCAGCCCGGCGCCGATGATGGTCAGGTGTCGTGGCTCGCCATCCAGGCGCGTGCGCAGTCGCTGATAGGCGGCGAGGTGGTTAAGACGGGTGATGCGGCTGGCGGCATTGCCGCCAAAGGCGCGGAATCGCTGGCGCGCGCCCATCGCGAGCACCAGGTCACCGTAGCGGATCGGACCGCGGGTGGTCAGCAGGCGCTTGCCCTCGGTATTCAGGGCCAGTACCGAGGTGTTGGGCTGCAGGGTGATGCCCAGTTCGGCCGCCTTGCCCGGGCCGCTCTGCTCGATCAGGTCCTCTGGTGCGCGTCCCTGACTGATCGCCATGGACAGACCCGGCTTGGTGTAGGCGGCCGCCTCGTCATTGCTGATCAACGTGATCGGCCGGTTGGGATCGCGGGCGCGCAACTGCTCGGCAATCGTCCAGCCGGCGATGCCGGCGCCGACGATGACCACCGAGTCGGGCCCGCCCACGCCGCCGCGCGCCGCGCGCGGCCGCGGGGCATTTGCCTCGGCGGCACGCTGGGCGGCGTACTCGTGCAGGGGCATGAAGTCGGCCTTTGTCACACCGCAGAGTGGGCAATACCAGTCATCGGGGATGTCCTCGAAACGGGTGCCCGGCGCAAGGCCACTGTCCGGGTCGCCCTCGTCCTCGTCGTAGATCCAGCCACAGACGGTGCAGATCCAGCGGATGTCTTGTTCAGGCGTGTTCATGGCGGGTCACCTTGAATTCGTTCAATTCGTATGGGGCGGTCGGGCGCGGTTCGGCCTTGGGGCGGGTCACGTCGATTGCCGCGATGCACAGCCCGGCCAGCAGACTGCCGGTGAAGATCAGCGGCATGGCCCGGCCAATCCATGGTGCGGGCATGGTGATGACGGGCATGGAAATGATCGGGTCGGGGCGCATGGGGTCAGTCGATGTGTGCCTCGATTTCCTTTCTCAGGTGCTTGATCGCCGGGGTCACGATCGCGACGAAGTAGGCCTCGCGCAGCTTGCGCTGGGCCGGGGCGTCGACAAGGTAGCCGTTCGCGCCGGTATGCAGCATGGCGCTGTTGGCCGCGCGCAGGGCGAGCTCCGAGCCGGCCAGTCGCAGTTCGAGTACCTGGCGGAAGTAGGCCGGGTCGGGGTTGTATACGTCGGTGGCCAGTTCACGCACCAGCGCACGGGCGTCTTCCAGGGCCTCGCGTAGTTCGTCGGGGCGGTCGTCGAGGTAGGCGTTGATATGCCCGAGGCGCGGTTCGACGTCCTCGCACAGCCGGATGCAGCCCTCGATCACGCCGGTGGCCATGCCGGCTTGCAGCAGCACGAAACCGGCCTTGATGCGCTGCAGGTACGGACCGACCGGGTCGGCGATCATCTTGTTTTTCGGGATGAAGACATCCTCGAAGAACAGGGCATAGGTGCCGGTGCCTTCCATGCCGCAGAATTCGACCAGTTGCTTGATCGTCAACCCCGGTGTGTCGGTGTGTACCAGCGCCATCACGTCGCGCGGGTTGTTGCCCTCGACGCGGAAGATCGAGCCGAAGACGTGGTTCTCTCCCAGGTTCGAGATCCACGGCAGGTTGCCGTTGACGATGAAACCGTCGGCGGTCTCTTCGGCGTGCAGCAGGATGTCCTCGATGCCGGCAAAGTACTTCATCGGGTTGGACAGGGCGGTGCCGCCGAGTAGCTCGCCGCTGGCCAGTTTCGGCAGGACGGTGTCCTTGAGGTGCTGGTTGTCGGAGTTCTCGACGTACCAGGCCATGGCATCCTGACACCAGGTCATGAAGCCGGTCGACATGCACTCGGCAGAGATGCGGTCCATGTCGTCGATAGCCGCGGCGATGTCCATGCCGTCGGGATTGAGCGTGGAGAGATGGTGGCGATAGGCGCCGGCTGCACCGATTTCGTGCAGCACGTCGGCGGGGTATTCGCCGTGGTCGATCGCGACCACCTTCGGTTTGAGGGCACGGCGAATGACCGTATCCAGGTCTGGCGCCGCCTCGCCCTTCAGGAAGCTCGGTACACTTGGCGGTGCCATGTCGGGACGGGTTGCCACGGGGTCTTGGGTAGCGAGGCTCATGGGAACATCTCCGGAAGAGGGCCCGGCGAACCGGGCCGTTGACGTCGCGTCGATCAGGCGAGATGGCAGGAGAGATCGACCGGGCGGGTCATGGTGTTGGCCACCGGGGACCACTTCTCCGCGGTGTCCAGCAGGTCCTGCAGGTCCTCGTCACTGATCGGGTCGACCGTCTCGACGTCGAAGTAGACGCGGATGGCGGTAAAGCCCAGCGGCTTGCTTTCGTCGAGATCGCCTGTGCCCCAGACGGCGGTGACGTTGATGTCGGCTTCCATGTTCAGCTCGAGCTTGCTGATCTTGATCCCGCGAGCGGTGGCGTTGGCATGCACGCCCACGGCGAGACAGGCGCCCAGGGCGGCCAAGGAGGCTTCCGACGGATTGGGCGCGGTGTCGTCGCCCAGCAGGTGCGGCGGCTCGTCGACCACGACCGGGTCGAGATCACGGATGTAGGTCAGGTTGCGAAACCGGCCTTCGCAGACGGTCTTCGCCTTGAGCGTGACCACGGCATCCGGGTTGGCCTTGCCCTTCTCGCTCAGGGCATTGAGACCGTCGGCGTCGATTTCCTTGATGGCCTGGCGGATGCAGGACGGGGCGACGGGTTGGGCGGTTTCTGTGCTCATGGATATTCACTCCAGTTGTCGGTTTGGCTTGGACGTGGGTCGGGATCTCTCAAGACGAGTCCCGCCGTCGCCTGGTGTATTGCAGAGGCCGTGCCAACAAACTGAAATGGCGCCAGGGCAGCGTTTCGAGGTCATTTGTTCAGGGATGCCCCGTGGTGGAGCGCGCAGTGTCGGACAATGTCCGGTATTTGTGCGGTGCGGGCGGACAATGTTCGATTGGAGGGCGGCTATCAGGTGGCCTTTTGAGGTAACCTGCTGAAAAGCCGTGAAAAACGATGCTTGGCTTGCTTCTTGTAATGGAAGGGGCAGTGGCCGTTGCCGGCCACGAAGTCAAACCAACGTGATCCCTTGACGGAGATGCCGACATGATGACCAAGCAAGCACTGACCGACCTGATCCTGGAAAAGAAGACCGAGCTAGGCCTGTCCTGGGCCGATATCGCCAGCGGGGTGGGGTTGTCACCGACCTTCGTGACCTCGGCCTGCTTGGGGATGAACAGCCTCAAGCCCGAGTTCGCCGATAAGCTGATCGCAATACTCGAGCTGCCCGCCGAGGCCAAGGCCGCGATCGAGGCCTGCCCGATGAAGATCTGGGACCAGGCGGTACCGACCGACCCGTTGATCTATCGCCTCTACGAGGTCGTGGGCGTCTACGGCCCGACCATGAAGGAACTGATCCACGAGGAATTCGGCGACGGCATCATGAGCGCGATCGACTTCTCGCTCGACATCGACCGTGAGGCCAACCCCGCCGGCGATCGCGTCGTGATCACCATGAACGGCAAGTTCCTGCCCTACAAATCCTGGTGAATCACGGCTGAGACGCGGGTCGCAAAGGCTTCGTCTGACTTTCGAAACGCCCCGATCGGGGCGTTTTATTTGCGTGCAAAAAAATAGTTGGCTACTGATATCCTCTCAAGACATCAATTTGATTGAGATCAAGGAGGAGGATGCCGATGTTGGAATGGAAGGATCTGGGCTGGTGGTACTGGTTGGTCACCGTCGTGCTGTTGACCATCGGGTTGGTGATCGACCCGATCGGACTTTATCTCGCCGTCGGCCTGACCGTGATCAACTTGCTGCATTTCGCCGTGCGCGAGTCATCGACGACTGCCTTCCCGGTTCAGGTGCGGTTTTTCTACCTGCTGCTCCTGCTGATTGCGCTCCCCGAGGCCCTGCGCTGGTTGTTCTGGATTCCCATGATCGGCACCTGGGCGCAGGTGCTGGTCGGCTACTGCACCATGGCACGACTGGTCTCGCTGTTGCCCTGGAATCGGCGCGAGCCGTTGACCTGGCGTCTGGTATGGCGCCGATTCGCTTCGGCACCGGTGCGCGGCAGCGTGGCGGACTGACATCCGTTGGCACGGTCACGCCGGGCACAAACAAAAAGGGCGCGGATTGATCCGCGCCCTTTTTCATATCCGGGGGTCGTTTCCCGGTCTGTCATCGGCAAGTCGCGATGAGGTCAGGCCGTTTCCGCCACCCAGTCATCGTGACCGCGCCGGCGGAATACCGTGCCCTCGTCATCCAAGCGCAGCAGTGTCAGCCAGCGATTGCCCACCAGGTGCTGCAGGGTCTCGTTGCCGGCGATGATCTCATCGATCGCCTCGGCGGGTGCCTCGACGAATGCCGACAGGCGCAGCGGCTCGTGGCGCCAGTTCTCACCGTCGTGCAGCGACTGCATCGACAGGCCAACCCGCAGGTCGCCACCGTTGCCCTCGAGCACGCCGACCAGCCCGCCGACGACGTTGTGCAGCACCTTGTTGCCCGAGCCCTGGCGCTCGTTGTCGACCGTCGAGCCGTAGTACTGCAGGTTGATCCAACTCGCGACCACCAACGGGGCGGTCAGGATCAGTTCGAGCACGCCAAAGCCTTCGTCCTTACGCCAGTCGTAGTCGTGCAGGAATGACCGGCCGGCCAGATCCAGCTCGCGGGTGCGCTCGCGCGGTGCGGCGATGAAGGCGGCGTTGCCGGCCAGACCCCACTCCGGACGTACCTCCGACCAGTCGCGGCCGCGATGGGTTACCGCCGCTAGCGCCGCCTCACGGTCCGAGGGGCTTTCGCGCAGGGTGACCAGACGCTCGAGGCGGGTGAGGTCTCCGGCCTGCCCGAGGCCCTGGCGCAGTTCGGCCAGCCGGGTCGGGTCGACATCTCCCTCGTCGAGGTCGAGCAGCGCGACCTCGTCGGTGGTGGTGTCATGCAGGGCGGCGACGAATCGTGTGTCGTCCGGGATTTCAATCCCGCGCTCGGCCAGGCCAGGCCGGATCGCCGGATCGTTGAGCAGGTCGACGGCCACCCGCGCACTGACCTCGCCGGTCTGGCCCGCACAGGCACCACAGTCGAGGCCCGCGCGGTGCGGGTTGTTGGTGGTAGTGCTGCCGTGCCCGGCGAGGATCACGATCGGGGCGATCTGGTCGGTGAGACCCAGGCCGCGCAGGATGCCCTCGGCCATGCCGACGCGGTCCTCGACGCTCGCCTCGGTCGCCAGCGCCGGGTGGACCCGGGCGCGCTCCTCGTCGGTCAGGCCGGCCTCGTCCGGCGGCGGGGCCGGGGTGTGCCAGCCGAGCGTGTCGCCGATCAGTTTCGGGATATAGGTCAGGCCGGCCGACTCGACGAAGGTGAAGCAGGAGGCCGCCGAGAGCTTGAACTGCTTCCAGGACAGGCTTTGACCGACCCGCTGCTCCCGACGGGTGGCGAGATCCTCGCTGCCCTCGACGCGGTCGGCGACCTCGACACCCGGGTTGAGCAGCACCGGGGTGTGCGTGCGGCACTGCGACTCGCCCAGGCGGCGGTAGGTCAGCGGTACGCCGAAGAAACCGGCGAAGCCGATGGTCTGCGCACCGGGGAAGCTGGTTTCCAGGTGACGGCGAAAGACCTCCGAGCGCACGTCGATGCAGAACGCGGCCTGGATGGGCGGGCGCGCGGCTTCGGCCCGACTGGCGGTCGTGTCACGGAAATGCCGGATTACCGGGCCGCGGAAGGCAATCTCCGTGGCCGTAAGCATGACCTCGTCGATCATCGCCTCGTTCTCGGCGGTGGCGATCGCCTCGTGATGGCGCTCGATTTCTTGCTGCCACTCGCGACGCACCTCGGCTCGACCCGCGGACTTCAGGGCAAGCGCTTCCCATACGAGCCGGACGGCAAGCAGGTCGGTCAGATCCTCGCTGGTCCCGCCGGTCAGCTCCGCGCCCCACAGTCGGTAACGGCAATAGGCCGCCCAGCCGTTGATCGACTTGAGGGCCGCGAACAGGTAGTCCGCGTGAACCGACTCGGGCAGTTGCAGCGTCTCGATCGCCCAGGCAATCGCCTCGATCGGGTCGCCGGGCACCTCGCGCAAATAGGAACGTGCCTCACCCAGGCCGGCGGCACGGGCACTGCGGTCGATCAGGGTGTACTCGCGCCAGGCGGTATAGAGCGATGCTGACTCGTCGGGGGCGCTCCAGATGGCCTGTCCTCTGTCGAAATGAGCGGCGAGGAAGTGGCTGATCTGGTCGACCACGAAGCAGGAAATGGGCGCGGAGCCTGGCTGGTCGAGCTTTTCGACCAGCATGGGTACCGGGGTGCTTCGCTTGCCGGATGACTCGAGGGCGCTGATTACCGTCTCTGCCGCCACCGGGTGGCCGGATTGTTCGATGGCCTGCTCGATGTGCTCACGATTTAGGCGACCATCGCGCCATTGCGCGGCGTACCACTCGTGGTCCATGACGGTGCGCTCGCCGGCAATCGCCCCAAGGTAGCCGCTCGCCTGGCTGAATGGCCGGTCGATCAGGCCGTGATAGGGATTGACCGCGACGAAGGAGTCCAGCGGCCAGACCGGGGCAATCTTGCGACCGGCCTCATCGGCCAGTCGACGAACCGACTCCAGATCGAGGCGTCCTCGGTTCCCGGCCGCGGTGCTCTCGCCCCTGGTGCCGTTCTGCGTTGCTTGTGTAGCCAGAGTCATGACAGTTTCCTCCCGGAAATAAGCCGGTAAATCAGTGTTGGCTGGTGGCTGGCTTGCGCGAATCAGTCACGTCGTGTCTCGACTGCTGCTGACCGACCTTGTTCGGCCACAGACGGTGGGCGGCCCGCTCCACCAGTAGGTCGACATACAGGCCGTTGTAGAGATGGATGAACAATCCCTTGCGGCCCGAGTCATTGAAGTGATCCCGGCCGGGGCCCTGCAGCCAGGCGAGGAACAGGAAGCTGATGGTCGTCAGTGCCAGCATCAGGCCGTAGGCGGCGGTCAGATTGTCGGGAATGGCACCGACTGCCGGGCCGAACAGGCTGACGAAGGCCTCGTGCAAGGCGAAGTAGACCAACGCCATCAGGGCGGCTAGACCCGTGGCCCGGGCGATACCCGCTCCCGTCGGGGCGATGGCAATCGCCTTGAGTACGAGCTGTGCGACGGCCAGGGCGACGATGGCGATCAGCGCGATCAGGGCAGGTTCCTCGGCTACCGACAGCCCCAGCACCGCGGCGAGTGCCGTCGTCAGGACCAGGCTTGCGACAATTGTGGCCAGCCAGGTGCCCCCACCGATGCGGCGAGCGGCCGGCTTGGGTTGGCGCAACTGGTCGGGAATGCTGCCGGCAGCGAGAAAGGCGTGCGCCTTGTAGAGCGAATGGCCGATCAGGTGCAGCAGTGCCAGCGCGAACAGACCCAGACCCAGCTCGAGCAACATGAAGCCGAGCTGGCCCGTGGTCGACCAGGCAAGCGAGGATTTCACGGCTGTCTGCGTAAGCATGACCAGCGAGGCGATGACCAGGGTTGCCAACCCGACAAGCGCGAGCAGGAACAGAGCGCTGCCCTGGGCGAGCAGGAAGTCGCTGGTGCGCAACACGATGATCGCGCCGCTGTAGACGATGCCCGCATGCATCAGTGCGGAGACCGGCGTGGGGGCTTCCATGACCTGGATCAGCCAGCCGTGGAAGGGGAACTGGGCGCTCTTGAGAATCGCGGCCAGGACGATCAGGAACGCCGCGGCGTGCATGCCGAACGGCATGCCGTCCTGGGCCTGTGCCCATTCGGCAATGGCATCGAACTGCAGGCTGCCGACCTGGTGGCCGATCAGCAGCGTCGCGGCGATGAGGCAGGCATCGGCCGAGCGACTGAACAGCGACTTCTTGTGCGTCGCCATGATGGCGCGAGGACGATCCCGGTAGAACAGCAGCAGCTTGTGCAGCGAGAAGCCCGTGAGGATGATGGCCAGCGTGAAGAGCGCCAGGTTGCCGGCGATCACGACCAGCAGGAAAAAGCCGGCCGTCAGCGCCAGCAAGCGGAAGAAACGCGCCTGCTGCGGGTCACCGTCGAGGTATTTCTCGCTGTAGCGGGCGATCAGCGTGACGACCAGGGCGACCAGCACGGCGAGCGCCATGGTGAGCTGGTCGACCTGAATCGACCACGCCAGCGCGCCGATGCCGCCCGGCAGGGGCAGGGCGGCGATCGTCAGTGCCGAGCGGTCGCCTGCGATGAACAGGATGGTGGCGGCAATCGCCAGGATCAGGGCACCGATGGCCGCCCAGCGCACGCGCACACGGTAGCGGCGCGCGGTCTCGATGTGGCTCGAGGTGGCGGGGATCGCCGCGATTAGCAGGAGCAATGGCATCAGGGCCAACAAGGCTCCGGCCAATGGCCAGGTGGTCAGTGTTTCCATGGGTGTCACTCCAGTCAGGCGATTTGAACGGTGCCGTTGGAAGGTTCCAGACGGCTACTTCGACGAGTTAAATCTAGCGGTCGGCCGATACGCGAACCAATTCGAATTTCCGAAGAAACCTATTGATGGAAGTCTATGCCTTGGTTTGGGGCCGCTCTTGAGGGCGATGGATTGACTTGTCGGCAAGGAAGATGGTCGCCAATGCTCGCCATGGCGGGGTTTGCGGGATGCATCGACCAGGGTCTATGACATAAAGAGGTATCTTCTATGGATAGACTTAACTAAATGCTATCCATAAGGAAATCCAATCGAATGCATGTTTTGTCTGGCGGCAAAGGGCGGGGCTCGATGATCCATGCGGGTGGATCGAGGATCGATCGGTCCGAATCGCGAGCCGAATAAATCGATATTTCGTGCGGCGTTGCATAGAATTAACTCTATGCAAATGACCAAATTCGATACGGAGAGGCATGATGGCTGACGACGCTCGCCAGGCAGAGGCGCGTTACCTGCTGCGGCACGCCACCCTGCGACAGATCGAGATCGTCGAGGCAGTGGCTCGCCTGGGGAGTTTCACGCGGGCGGCGGAGGAGCTGTTTCTCACCCAGCCGACCGTCTCGGCGCAGGTCAAGAGTCTCTCGGAAACGGTCGGCATGCCGTTATTCGAGCAGATCGGTCGCAAGATCTTTCTCACCGATGCCGGCAACCTGGTCGCGCGGGGTTGCCGGGACGTGATCGATGCGCTTTCGAACCTGGAAATGTCGCTCAATGATCTCAAGGGCCTGAAGAAGGGTCGCTTGCGCCTGTCGGTGATCACCACCGCCAAGTACTTCGCGCCGTTGGCGATGGGGGATTTCGCCAAGCAGTTCCCGGATATCGACATGGAGCTCAAGGTCTCCAACCGGGACACGCTGATCAAGCGCATCGAGGACAATCTCTCGGATCTCTACATCATCGGTCACGTTCCCGAAAGCGGGCTGGACCTGGAGCTGATCCCGTTCGCCCCCAATCCGCTGGTGGTCATCGCCCACCGAGACCACCCGCTGGCCCGCGAGCGCAACATCTCGCTGGAGCGGATCGCCGAGGAGCCGTTCATCATGCGCGAGCCCGGCTCGGGGATCCGAAACAAGATCGAGGAGCATTTCGCCCAGCATGGTCTGAAGCTCAGGCAGCGGCTGGTGCTGGAGGGCCCCGAGTCGATCAAGCACGCGGTCGTCGGCCAACTCGGTATCTCGGTGGTCTCCGAGCACGCACTGAACCTGGAAAGCGAGGCCGGTCCGCTGGTCAAGCTGGATGTGGAGGGCTTTCCCCTGCAACGCCAGTGGAACATCGTCTACCCGCGCGGCAAGGCCCTGTCGGTGATTGCCCGCGAGTTCCTGGCCTTTCTCAAGGAACATGGCGGTGACTACCTCAAGATCGGCTGATCGGCGCCGAAAAAGAGGCAGGGCGGCCCGCGCCGGGCCGCGATTCGGCCCGGCCGTCGTGCTACAGTCGCGCCGCCCTACGTAACCACTCGGCATGCACCGGGATCTCGCTCCAGACGTGAAAGAAAGCTTCCGCCCCACCCTGATCAAACGGATTGCCCAGAATCCGGACTTCCCGGCGTTCGCGCGCACGGTCCAGGAAGCCTATCGGCTCACCGACGACGAGCTGGCCTCGGCCAACGACCTGTCCGCGCTGATCCGGCGCGACCCGGCGCTGACCCATCGCATTCTCCGCCTGGCGAATGCCGCGCATTACCGTCACCTGGGCGGCCAGATCAACACGGTCACCCGCGCGGTGACGGTGTTGGGCTTCGAGGAGGTGCGGCTCGCCGCCCTGGCACTGTCCTTGTTCGAGCAGATCGAGAGCAAGCGCCACAGTCGGTTGCTGCAAAGCCGTTTCATGCAGGCGATCTACCAGGCATTTTTCGCCCAGGGGCTGGCCCGCGAGCTGGGCGGCCTGTCGGCCGAGGAGATGTTCCTCTGCGCACTGTTCCAGGATTTCGGTGCCTTGCTGGTCTATCGCCATGCACCCGAGCACCTCGCCGAGATCGAGCGGGCCCGCCGCGAAGACGGGCTTGACGAGGACACCGCGATCCAGAAGGTGGTCGGCGTGCTGCCGGTGGCATTGGCCCGCGACGTCTGTCGCCAGTGGGGCCTGCCGGAATCCGCGCGGCGTTTCCTCACCACCGCACGCGCCTCGGGCAAGATCACGCGCCTGACCCCGGAGGCGCGCGCGTTGCGACTGGCGCAACTGGCCCGTGCCTCGGCCGAGGTGATCGCCCGCGGTGAGTCGGTCGAGGCAATCCGGCGCGACACTTTCGAGCTGGCGTCTCGTTGCGACGTCAAGGCCGACATCTTCGAGGCGGCCAGCGCGGCGGCCCGTGATCACATGCTCGAATACGAGGATTTGCTGTCGTCGGCCGAGCGTCCGGCCTTCCTTCAACGCATGGAGGCCGACCAGGACACGCCGATGCCGGCGGCGGAGACGGTCAGCAGCAGCCCGGAGCCGGCGGCGCGCTCGGAGCGGCTGATCGCGTGCATCGAGCAGACCACGCAGGCATTGACCGATGAGGAGGCGATCGGGCGGATCTTCGCGCGCATGCTCGAGGCCATGCACGAGGGCCTGGGCCTGGATCTGGCCGTGCTCTACATGCTCGAGCGCAAGACCTGGCAACTGGTTCCTCGGCTGGGGCAGGGCGCATCGTTTGCCGAGTTCAAGCCGCGCATGACCGTCTCGCTCTCGGAGACCAGCCGCGTGGCGCAGGTGTTCCAGTCGGGCGAGGATCGCAGTATTAACCGGCCGAAGATGCCCAGCGACGATATCCTCGCTTGGCAGTTTAGCGGGACCGGCGACCTGGCGATGGTCTATCCGCTGCAGGTCAACCGCGCCCCGTTCGGTCTGTTCTACCTCGAGGGCGCGGCCGCGGCCTTCACCGAAGGCAATCTCAACAGCCTGCGCACCCTGCGTAACCAGGCCGCGTTGGGACTCAAGTCGCGTTCGAAACGGTGACTGGATGCCGCGTCATCCGGGCTTTTCACCCGGACGCGCGGCGACCACTCGGTAGAGGGCGGGCAGCACGACCATGTTCAGCAAGGTCGAGGTAGCCAGCCCGCCGAGAATCACCACCGCCATCGGTGCCTGGATCTCGGTGCCGGCCTCGCCCAGTCCCATCGCCAACGGGATCAATGCCAGGCCGGCGGTCAGCGCGGTCATCAGGATCGGGGCGAGTCGCTCCATGGAGCCGGTGACCACCGCCTGATCGACAGCCATGCCTTCGCGCGCCAAAGCCTGATAACGGCTGATCAACAGAATGCCGTTGCGGATAGCAATGCCGAACAGGGTGATGAAGCCCACGAGGGCCGCCACCGTAATCGTCCCGCCCATGAACCAGACCGCGGCCACGCCACCGACCAGGGCGAGCGGGATGTTGACCATGACCAGCAGCGCCAGCCGCAGCGAGCGGAAGGCCATCTGCAGCAGAAGCAAAATACCGGCAAGCACGGCCAGCGAGACCCAGCCAATGGTGCGGGTGGCATTGGCCTCGGCCTCGAACTGGCCGCCGTACTCGATTCGGTAGCCCTCCGGCAGGCTCATGTCAGCGTCGACGCTCGCCTGAATGGCCTCGACCGCGCCACGCAGGTCACGACCGGCGACGTTGGCACTGACCACGAGACGGCGTTGCGCGTTTTCACGCAGGACGGTGCCCGGCCCGCGCTCGAATGACGGGCTGGCCAGTGCCCGCAGCGGCACCATGTCGCCGGTAGGCGTGCTGGTCAGGGTGTCGCCGACGGCATGTCGATCCTCGCGGGCCGCGTCATCGAAGCGGACCACCAGATCGAAGCGCCGATTACCCTCGAACACCTCCGAGACGACGTTGCCGCGGTAAGCGGTTTCTACCAGTCGGGCGACCTCCTCGACCGTCATTCCATAACGGGCGATCGCCTCCCGATCGGCACGCAATCGCAGTTGCGGCACGGCTTGCAGCGGTTCCATGGCGACGTCGACCAGGCCGTCCACCTCCTGCATGCTGCTTTCGAGTTCGCCGCCAAGGCGTCGCAGTTCGGCGAGAGACGGGCCGAAGATCTTCACCGCGATGGCCGCCCGCGTGCCGGAGAGCATGTGGTCGATCCGATGCGACAGTGGCTGGCCGATATTGATATTGACCCCGCGCACGCCATTCAAGGCGCCGCGCAGTTCGGCCAGAAATGCCTCCTTGCCTTGTGGCAGTGTGCCCAGCGTCACCTCGAGCTCGGATGAGTTCGGTCCTTGGGTATGGGCATCCAGGGCCGCGCGGCCCGTCTTGCGGGCCACGGTTTTCACCTCCTCGAAATCGAGCAGGACGTCCTCGATCTGTCGGCCGATGGCCGCGGATGTCTCCAGTGACGTGCCCGGCGGAGCCGTCACCGCGATCGTCAGGCTGCCCTCGTTGAATTCCGGCAGAAACGAGCGACCGAACTGGCTGATAACCAGCAGGGTGGCCACCACCATGATCACCGAGAACGCCAGCACGGCAGGTGCAAAGCGCAGGCTGGCCTTCAGGATCGGGGCATAAAGCCACTTGGCGAGGCGAATCAGCGGCGGGTCTTTCTCCTTGCCCAGGGCCTTGTCCTTCGACAGCAACCACAGGCTCAGCACCGGCGTGAGCGTCAGGGCGACCAGGAGTGAGGCGGCGATCGCGAACAGGTAAGCCAGACCCAGCGGCTCGAGCAGTCGCCCCTCCACGCCCTGGAGAAAGAACAGCGGCGCGAACACCAGCATGATGATGGCCGTCGAGAAGACGACCGATTGGCGTACCTCCGAGCAGGCGCGATAGACCACGCCTGCCGCCGGGGCGGGCTGCTCGCGGCGGGCGTTCTCGCGCAGTCGTCGGTAGATGTTCTCGACGAAGATGATGGCATCGTCGACCAGCGCGCCGATGGCAATGGTCATCCCACCAAGGGTCATGGTGTTGATGCCAATGCCCATCCACTTGAGCCCGATCAGAGCGACCACGAGCGACAGCGGGATCGCGAGCACGGAAATCAGCGTGGTGCGGAAACTGAACAGGAAGGCGAACAGCACCACCACGACGAAGATCGCACCATCCCGAAGTGCCACGGCGACGTTGTCGATCGCACGGGAGATGAAATCGGCCTGGCGGAACAGTCCTGGTTCGAGGTGGATGCCCTCTGGCAGGTCGGCCTTCGCCTCCTCCAGGACCCTACCGATACGCTGGGTCAGTTCGAGTGTATCGGCGCCCGGTTGCTTGGATACCGCGACGATCACGCCGGGGTCACCGTTGATGCCACCGTCCCCGATCGGGATGCCCGGTCCCTCGCGCACCTCGGCGACGTGGCGGATGCGAATGGGTGCGTCGCCGCGGACGGTAATGACCGCTTCCCCAATGTCCGGCGCATGTTCCGTGCGACCAAGGAAACGTAGCAAGTAGTCCTGACCCCCTTCGCTGATCCAGCCGCCGCCGGCGTTGCGGTTCGCCCGGGACGCCGCCTCGCGCACCTGGTCCAGGCCGACGTTCATCTCGCGCAGCCGATCGGGGGAGACCAGGACCTGGTACTCGCGGATATCGCCGCCCAGCGCGGTGACGTTGGCCACCCCGGGGATGGCGAGCAACTGCGGCTCGAGCTGCCAGTCGGCGATTTCGCGGGCCAGCATGAGGCTGGCGCCCTGATTCTCGCCCGGTTCGGCACGCACGCCGAAGAACTCGATCTCGCCCATGATCGAGGTGATCGGTCCGAGTTGTGGAACACCGGCGGCCTGGGGCAAATCGTCACGCGCCTGATCCAGACGCTCGGTAACGATTTGCCTCGACTCGAGAATGTCCGTGCCCCATTCGAACTCCACCCAGACGATGGAGAATCCGGGCACGGATTGCGAGCGCAGGCGGCGGACATCGGTCGCGCCGTTCATCGCCGTCTCGATCGGGAAGCTGACCTGCTGTTCCACCTCCTCGGCGGCCAGCCCGGGGGCTTCGGTCATCACCGTGACGGTCGGGGCGGTCAGATCGGGAAATACGTCCACCGGTGCATCCCGTGCGGTCAATACACCGAGGACGAGCAGCAGGACGGAGGCGGCTATCACCAGCAGGCGGTTCTGCAGTGACCAGTCAATCAATCGGTCCAACATGTCCGTTCTCCTCAGTGGCCGTGGCCATGGCCGATGTCTTGCTCACCCCGCGAGGCAAGCAGAACGGCGTAGGCCCCCTGAGTGACCACTCGTTCGCCCGGCTGGAGCCCGGCGTTAATCGCCACGCGGTCGCCGCTGCGGATCCCCGTCTTGACCTGCCGGCGTTCGAAATGCTCGCCGCCGTGCTGCACGATGACCACCTCGATACCGTCGTCGTCCAGAATGGCGGATCTCGGTACGACCACGGCCATCTGCCCGGGGCCGGTCGAAAAGGCGGCCGACCACGCGGCGCCGGGGACCAGACGACCGTTGGGGTTGGGCACGTCGAAGACCAGCGGCACGCTGCCGTTGTCCTCGGTCCGGGTGCCGATGTAGACGAGCTTGGCGTTGGGGAACGACTGCCACTGCCCGCCGGCCTGGCGGGCGAGCAATTGGCCGGGCCGGTTGATGCGGGCCATGTCGCCCGGGTAGGCCATCGCCTTGAGCCAGACGTGGCTGTCGTCGAGCAGGGAGAATACGGTTTGGTTGGCCGCCACCACCTCGCCGGGAGTGTGCGGGCTGGCCGTGATCACGCCGTCGATCGGCGCACGCAGGGTGACAGCGGCACTCGCCTGGTCACGATCACCCTCCAGTTGCTCCAGACGGGTGCGGGCACGCTGCAGGGCCTGTTGCGCGACGCGGTATTCGGACCTGGCCTGGTCGAGGCGTTTTTCAGAGACGACGCCATCGTCGTACAGGGCCTGGACGCGATTACGCTCGGCGCGTGCCAGGGACACGCGTTCCCGGGCCTGGGTCAGGTCGAGATCGAGCAGGCTGACATCCTCGGCGCCGCTCAGTGGCAGAACGCGTGCGAGCACATCGCCGGCTGCAACGCGGTCGCCGGGCCGTTTCCACTCGCCGTCCGCGGGCGGCACCAGCAGGCCGCCGGCTGGTACGGCGGCCTCGGCGCTACCGCCGGGACGCGGCTCGATGCGCGCCGGAACGGCCAGGTGCTCGGTGATGTTGTCGCTGACCGCCTGCCGGACGGCAAAATCCATCCGCCACTGCTGCTCCTTGAGGAAGGCAATCTCACCGGCTTCGTCGTGGCCCGCGTCGTGACCGTCGTCATGTGCAGCGGCGTGATCGTCGTCGACGGCGTCGTGGCCGTGATTATGACCATTGGCCTTGGTCTCTCCCGGCGCGGCTACGTCGACGTGCCCGGCCCCGATGGTGAGCGCGTCATCGCCCGTGCCGAGGATCAGCGTGAGTTGGTAATGGCCGGGCTTCTCGACGTGGATCTGGGGAAGGAAGATCCCGTCCCGGGCGACCGTTTCGGTGACGTAATCCTCGACGTGGCCGTCTTCGCGGGTGAAGTGGTACCGCAGTGGGCCGGACACGACCGGCGAGAAGTCCTCGAGATGGGTGAGATGCGTGATGTATTCCCCCGGTTCACCGGCAATGGGTTCGGGGTATTCCATGAACAATTCGAGGTTCTCGGACCAGGTGGTGACCGAGAGCATGACCGGCTCATCGTCATGGCCGTTTTCTTCGTCCGCGTCTTGGGCGATGTGCTCGCCCTGCTCGTCGTGGTCATGGCCAAGCTCGTCGAGACAGCCGGACAGCGGCAGGCTGAGGGCTACCGCCAGAGCGAGCCAAAGGCGCCGGCGGGGCATTGAAATCGGGTTCATCGGTTCTGCTCCGGGTAATCGGTCGTGAGCATCAGGCCAGCGGCCAGACGCAGATCGGATTCGTGTTCACGCGCCTCGAGCAGTAGGTCGATATACCGTTGCGTGGCGCGGATGTTGGCCTGGGCCGCATCGATCAGTTCGGTCAGGCTCAGTTCACCCTGCTTGAAACCCTGGCGGGTCTGCTCGAGCACGGTGTCGGCCGGCACAAGCACGGCGGTGCGGTGTTCGTCGATGTGCTCGAGCACGCCGGCAAGACGGGCGTGGGAGCGTTCCAGCCGGATACCGAGGTCACGCGCAGTTACCTGGCGTTCGGCGTCCTGACGGATTACCGCGCTTTGCCTTGCATCGACGTGACCGCGCCCCTGCGACCAGAGCGGCAATTCGACAGAGAGGCCGATGCGATTGGTGGTTTCCTTGCGACCGTTGATATAGCCGCGCTCACGCCCCATGCGGACGGCCAGGTCTGGCAGTCGCTCGGCCCGTGCCTGTTTTACCTCGGCGCGTGCCGCGGCCACCTGCCGGGCGGCGGCCCGCAGGGTGGGGTGCCGATCGAGGCGCTCGCGCAAGGTGTCGAGAGCCGGTGGCGCTTTCGGTCGACTGAGTTCGGCCAAGGTGACGGAGGTTTTCTTGTCGATCGTGAGCACGCCGCGGTAGGTAGCGAGCGCGGCTTTTCGCATCTGGCGGCCCTCGTCCAACTCGGCCTGAGCCTCGGCATGCAGCAGGTTCAACCGCAGGCGTTCGCGTTCGGACAGGTCGCCGGCACGGGCGCGGCGGTCACCGATGTGCGCGAAGCGCTGGGTCCAGTCCTGCTGGTTCTTGGCCTGCTCGATACGGGCCTGTGCCCATTGCAGCCGGTGAAAGGCGAGCGCCACGCGATGTTCCATGGTCAGGGCGTGCTGGAGTTGCTGTGCCTCGGCCACCTCGATGCGCTTGTCGGCGGCGTCGGCACGGTGCGCGATGCGCCCGTCGATCGGCAGGGACTGGTGGATCGCGTACTCCTTTACCGACCAGTTTCCCGAGCCGTCCTGGATGCCAAGCTCGTCACTGAAGTCGACCTCCAACTCGGGGCTGGGCCAGCGACCGGCCTCGTCGGCCAAGCCGGCGTATCGGTCACGCTCGGCACGGGCGGCTTTCAGTTCGGGTGCGACGGCCAATGCCCGTTCAGCGCTGCGCTCGAGCGTCCAGTCGGCCGCCAAGGTATTCAAGGGGGCGAGCAGCAACAGGCTGCTCACCAGCAATGGACGATGGATGCATCGCACCCAACGCGTTCGAGACGTCATCGGCATGACGAACTCCTCTGAATTAACGCCCACCACGGGGCAGTAGCCACCATGCCGAGCGTCTCGACGGCTTGGGTGGCCCAATCAGGTTCGGGAGTTGTCAGGCTAGAGGAGGGGCGCGTCCGGGTGGCCGCAGGTGCGGCCGGTAGGAGGGAGGGGTGTCGAAGCCTGCCGGCGGGCGAACCGCGGCCAGGCGTGGCAGGGCGATCAGCAGCGCCAGTACGAAGAACAGACCCAGCCCGTCACCGAAGGCCTTGAGCGTGGCGGCCGGTTCAAACTCAACGGCGTCCGCGTGGGAATCGGCGTGTTCGAGATGCACGATGTCGCTATCGGACCCTTCATGGCCGACGTGAACATGCCACGTGCAACACCACAGGCTCTGCAGCGCCATGACCAGGCACAGCAATCCGACCAGTCGTCGGTGGCGTGCTAGTTGTCGCTGTAGGTTCTGGAGCACGTCGTGTACCGATACCGGGCGATGAATGGACAAAGGTGATGGTCCAACGGCAGTTGCCGAGCTCGTCGACTATAGCCGTTCGAGCGCAGCGAGGCTAACGGCGCCCCCGCTTTGCTGCAAGCGTCGTCTGTAGGCGGGTTACCATGGGGCCCGATATCAGTGACCAGGACCGAACGATGAGTGATATGCCCCCTTGCCCTGAGTGCGCCTCGACCTACACCTACCATGACGGCACGCTTTTCGTCTGCCCCGAGTGCGGCCACGAATGGTCGGGCGAGGCCGAGACGTCGAATGATGCCGATGAGCCCGCGGCACGGGATGCCAACGGCAATCCGCTGGACGACGGTGACACTGTCACCGTGATCAAGGCTCTGAGGCTCAAGGGTGGTTCCGGGGCGGTCAAGGTAGGCACCAAGATCAAGAACATTCGCATCGTCGAGGGTGACCACGACATCGACTGCAAGGTCGAGGGGTTCGGGCCGATGAAGCTCAAGTCCGAATTCCTCAGGAAGGCATGATCGTCCGCACCGGATCCGAAGCCTTATCCAAAGAGTAAAGTAACCACATGACCCGGAATCAATCATTACCCGTCCGCGCCATCAGTCTCGACGAGGTCGTCACGGGCGCCGATCGCCTGGCGCGCATGGTGCGTTCGAGCGGCTTTGTGCCGGATGCCGTGATTGCCGTGGCCCGCGGTGGGTTCATGCCCGCGCGTTTCGTCTGCGATTTCCTGGATATATCTCGACTTATGAGCGTCAAGGTCCAGCACTACGCGGCCGGGGCGCAGGCGGGGGAAGAGGCTCAAGTGATCGTGCCGCTGGGCGGCCCGATAGAGGGCATGCGGGTGCTGGTCGTCGATGATGTCAATGATAGTGGCAAGAGCCTCCAGGCCCTGCTGGCGTACCTGGACGACCAGCGCCCGGCATCGGTGCGTACCGCGGTGCTGCACGAGAAACAGGAAACGGCATGTCCGGCGGATTTTGTTGCCGAGTCCATCCGGGAATGGCGCTGGATTCTCTACCCCTGGGCGGTGGTCGAGGACGCAGGCCAGTTCCTGCGCGACATGCAGCCCGCGCCGGCAAGCCGCGAGGAGGCCCTGTCGCGGCTGCATGACGCGCATGGCCTGACACTGAGCGAAACCGAACTGGAACGGGTCTGCGTCTTCAACGACCTGTCGCTCGGAAGGGACTGATTGGTCCGATATTCCCCCGGGCCGAGCTGGTTCAGGCAGTCCGGTTGTCGGTTTGGCGGCGGATGCCGGGTCAGAGGTCGACGGCGATAAACATCGCCTGCGCCAGCAGCGCCCCCAGCGAGAGCGACAACCCGGCCCAGGGAATCCAGCGCGGCAGGTCGGGGACGTCCTCGGGCTGACCGCGACGCTTGAGCACGATCAGCGAGGCGTTCACCGTGACGAAAACGGCCAGCATGATCGCGCTGGTGAGGTTCGCCAGGGTCGCCAGTGGCAGGAACAGGGCCAGCAGCAATGTGGTGGCGGTCACGGCCAGGGTCGCGATTACCGGGGTATGCGTGCGTGGATGGACGCGCCCCAGCATCGGGGGCGCCCCGGTCCGGTCGCGGCCCATGTCCATCAGCAGGCGCGTGGCCATGATGATCTGACCCAGCGCCCCGTTGACGATGATGAACAGGCTGATAAGCCCCAGCGGCACGCCGGGGTGGCCCTGAGCCTCGACGACCGCGACCAGCGGGGCATGCGCTCCAGCCAGCTCGTCCGGTGCAAGCACGCTGGTCGCTGCGATCGCGACCAGGGCGTAGACGACCAGCGAGATGACCACGGCGGCCATGATCGCGCGGGGCAGGGTGCGCCTGACGTCATGGACCTCCTCGGCGAGGTTGGCCATGTCCTCGAAGCCGATGAACGAGTAGAACGCCAGGAAGGCACCGAGGAACAGCCCGGCGAACATTCCCATTTCGATGCCGCCAAGCGTCTCTGCCAGTCGCACCGGGGCATCGCCCATGGCCGGTGCGGCCACCCAGACCACGTACCCCAGCCCGGCCATGCCGAGCAGCGTGGTAACGGCCATGAACCAGGCGCTCTCGCGCATGCCCGCGATCGCGATGCCACCCAGCGCCAGCGTGACGATGATCAATGTCCAGGCGCGGGGCAGATCGATGAACAGCGAGGCGTAGCGCTCGAAGCCGGTCAGGATGGTCGCGCCCGAGAC
>JBHEOB010000010.1:0-39261 GCA_046261775.1 Guyparkeria sp. | reverse complement strand
CGCCTAGGCCATACTGGGTACCGTTGGCGATCTCTAGGGCGTGATCGGCATCGCGGGCGGACATGGCCACGGCGATCGGGCCGAACGTCTCCTCGCAGAAGGCGACCATCGAGTCGTCGACGTCGGCGAGCAGGGTGACGGGGTAGAAGAACCCGTCGCCCTCGGGCATCTCGCCGCCCATCACGCAGCGCGCGCCGGCCTCGATGGATGCCTGCACCTGACGATGCAGCCCGTCGCGCAGGTCGGCGCGGGCGATCGGGCCGACGTCGGTGGACTCCTCCCGCGGATCGCCCATCGTCAGTTTTTCGAGACGCACCTTCATCATGTCGAGGAAGCGCTCGTAGACGGATTCCTCGATGATGATCCGCTTGGCCGCAATGCAGGACTGCCCGGCGTTGATGATCCGCGAGAGCACCACGGTGTCGGCGGCAGCCTCGAGATCGGCGTCCGCCAACACGATCACCGGGTCGGAGCCGCCCAGTTCCAGCACGGCGGGCTTGATCTGCCGGGCGGCGGTGGCCGCGACGATCGAGCCGGCGCGGTCGGAGCCAGTAAACGAGACGGCGCGCACGCACTCGGTCTCGATCGCGCCCTGGATGTCCTCGGTTTCCAGCGGCAGGTTCTGGAACACGCCCTGCGGGAAGCCGGCCTTCTCGAACGACTCGGCGATGCCCGCAGCGCAGGCCGGCACGTGGGCATCGTGCTTCATCACGCAGGTGTTGCCGGCCATCAGTGCCGGGGCGGCGAAGCGGAAGGCGAGCCAGAACGGCGCGTTCCACGGCAGGATCCCCAGCACCGTGCCGATGGGCAGGTACTGCACGTAGCTGACCGTGGCATCCGAGCCCAGCATCTCGCTGGCGAGGTAACCTTGCGCGTGATCGGCGTAGTGTTCGGCGCACCAGGCGGCCTTGTCGACCTCGCCCCGCGCCTCGCGGATGGGCTTGCCCATCTCGTCGGTCATCAACAGGGCCAGGCGCTCGCGGTCCTCGCGCATCACCTCGGCGACGCGTCGCAACAGGTCGGCACGCTCGGCAAAGCTGGTCTTGCGCCAGTCGCGGTAGGCGACGTCGGATCGCTCGAGCACGGCGTCACGCTGGGCCGGATCCATCACCGGGAAATCGTGCAAGGTCTTGCCCGTGGTCGGGTTGATGACGGTCTGGCTCATGAGGCGCGCGACTCCTTGGATTTCTTGTGGTCCGGGGATTTCTTGTGCTCGTGCTTGTGGTGCGAACTGGACTTCTTTTCGCCCTTGGCATTTTGGGCGGCGAGCAGCTCGATCGCCGGCGTCTCCTCCGGGACCTCACGCTTGGCTTCCTCGCGCTTGACCGTGAAGTCCTGGTCGAGCGTGAAGAACGACTCGCAGCCATCCTTGGTGATGTAGATGGTGTCGGAGATGCCGCAGGTCTTGTCGCCGTCCACGCCCCAGGCCCAGGGAATGATGTGGAAGGTCATGCCCTCGCGCAGCACGGTCTTGTCGCCATGCATCAGGCTGAGGATGTAACCCTCGTCCCAGCTAGGCGGGAAGGCGATGCCGATGGAATAACCCGAACGGGTGATCAGCTTCCCGTGGGCATCGTCCACCGTCATGATCGAGCGGACCAGGTTGTCGGCATCGGAGACGGTCACGCCCGGACGGATCAGCGCCTTGACACGTTCGAGGGCCTCTTTCATGCGCTCCTGGGCCTTCCACATCAGCTCGGTGGGCTCGCCCAGCACGGCAGTGCGCATCATGGCGGTGTGGTAGCGACGGTAGCAGCCAGCAATCTCCAGGAAGACGTGCTCACCCGGCTTGACTACTCGCCCTTCCCAGGTAGCGTGACCGATCATGGTGCGCGGCCCGGAGGTGACGTAGGGCATGACCGACGGCGGCTCGCCGCCGGCGCGGAACATGCCGGCGCTGATCTCGGCGCCGATCTCGTTCTCGGTGACGCCCGCCTTGCAGGCCTCGAGCCCGGCCTTCATGCCCGCCTCGGTGGCGACGGCCGCACGGCGCATGATCTCGATCTCGTGCTTGGACTTGGTCCGGCGGCCGCATTCGACGATGCCGAAGCAATCGAGCAGGTGCGCACCGGTCAGCGTGGTGTGCAACGCATCCTGCTGGTAGGCGGGGAAGAAGTAGCTGTTGCGCTCGTAGCCGATGTACTTGTTCGCCAGCCCGAACTCCTTGAGCGAGGAGACCAGCATCTGGATGGCATCACCGGTGTCCGGGTACGGCCGGGTGATCTCCACCCAGGTACGCGCATGGACGTTGGATTCCTCCATGGTGCGCGTGATCATGAAAGGATTGTCCTCGATCGGGACCACCAGCGCCTGGAAGAACGAGTACCCCGTGGTCTGGTAGTCGGTGAGGTACATCAGGTTCTCAGGGTCGGTGATGATCACCGCATCGAGCAACCGTTCGGCCATGCGCATGCGCAGCTCGCCGAGTCGGCGCTCGTACTCTTCCATCGGGAAGGTCATGTCGTCACGTTGTCGCATGGGTCATGCCTCCACCTGGGCATCGACGGCCTGCTCGAAGAGGTTCAGCCCTTCTTCGAGGTCGTCATCGGGAATGGTCAGCGGCGGAATCAGCTTGATCACCTGCCCCTTCGAACCGCAGACCGCTGCCAGCAGGCCACGATCAAAGCATTCGCGAGACACCCGCTTGGAAAGGTCGCCGTCGATGAAATCGATCGCCTGCATCATGCCGCGACCGCGAACGGCGAAACGCGGGTACTTGCCGGCAATCTTCTCCAGACGCTTGCGAATGATCTCGCCCTTGCGGTGGGTTTCTTCCATGAAGGCCGGGTCGTCGAAGTAGCCCAGCGCCACGGTACCGGCGATGAACGAGATGTCCTGACCACGGAAGGTGCCGGTGTGCTGGCCTGGCAGCCAGTGCTTGTCGTACTCGGGCTTGTTGAGGTTCATCGCGATCGGTGTACCGAAACCGCCCAGGCCCTTGGCCAGGGTGATGATGTCCGGGTCGAGATCCATCTCGTCGAAGGAGAAGTACGAGCCGGTACGCCCCGACCCCATCTGGATGTCGTCGACGATGAACAGGGCGCCCAGCTCGTGCGCGAGGTCCTGAATGCCCTTGAGCCATGCTTCCGAGGCGACGCGCACGCCGCCCTCGGCCTGGACCGTCTCCACCAGGAAGGCCGCCGGCGGCGCGTAGCCGGTGGACGGATCGCTGTAGACATCGCGCAAGCGCTCAAGCGACGGCATGCCGCAGCCCAGCGTGCAGTTGGGGCACTGCGTCTCGCAGCCGAAGGCCTGGTGCACGACATTTTCCAGTGGCACGCCGGCGGCGTTGCGGAAGTGAGCGTTGGTGGTCGCCGCCAGCGCGCCCAGCGTCATTCCGTGGAAGGCGTGGTGGAAGGAGACCACCTGCTGGCGCCCCGTGACGTTGCGGGCCAACTTGAGCGCCGCCTCGACGGCGTTGGTGCCGGTCGGGCCGACGAACTGCAGCCGGTAGTCCATGTCGCGCGGCTTGAGGACCGTCTCGACGAACTTGGTGATGAAGTCGCGCTTGGCCGTCGTGTACATATCGAGGCTGTGGACGACACCATCATTCTGCATGTACTCGATGATGGCTTCCTTCATCTTCGGGTCGTTATGCCCGAAATTGAGCACCCCGGCGCCCGCGTAGAAATCGATGTAACTTCGCCCCTGCTCGTCGGTCTGGCGGGCATTGCTCGCCGTATGAAAGACCGTGGGCGCGGCGCGACAGTACGCGCGGATTTCGGATTCCCACTGTTCGAACACCTGCATGTGCATTGGCGCTTTCTCCCCTTATTGCGGGTGGTTTCGGTCCGCCGCATCGCGGCGGGAGTGCCGGGTGGTGCCCCGGCCTGTCTGGTGGAAGGCCTAGCAAGAGGCCTGCCCATTCGCGTTCAGCCCGCGCTCGACTCCATCGACAGCCCGACCAGGTCGGAGAATATCCGGCCCACCGGGTCGATCAGCCGGTCATTGAAATCGTAACGCGGGCTGTGGCAGGGCCAGTGATGGCCCTCGCCGTCGTCGGCGCCGATCAATGCGAAGGCGCCGGGAACTTCCCGAAGGTAGTAGCTGAAATCCTCCGACGCCATGATCGGCACCGGCAGCGAGGTATCGCGCCAGTCGACGCCCAGCACACGGGCCATTGCACCACGATAGTGCGCGGCGGCCTCGGGGTGGTTGACGGTGGCGTGATAGCGGGGCGTGAAGGTAAAGCGCGCCTCGACGCCGTAGGCCGCGGCGGTATCGCGGGCGATCTGGTCGAGGTGCTGGGCCACCGCGTCGCGCTGGTCGGTACGTTCGACGCGCACCGAGCCGGCCAGCCGGGCGGTGTCGGGGATGGCGGTGATCGCCCCGCCGGCCTCGAAGGTGGTCACGCTGACCACCGCGGCGGTTTGCGGGGCCAGTCGGCGCGAGACAATCTGCTGGATGGATTGCACCAGCGCGGATCCGGCGAGCACCGGGTCGTGACAGGCTTCCGGCTGGCTGGCGTGCCCGCCGCTGCCGGTCAGGCGGATCTCGAAGGTGCCGTTCGCACCCATTACCGGCCCGTCCGGGCAGACGGCCTGGCCGAAGGGTATCGCCGGCCAGTTGTGCCAGCCGAATACCCAGTCGACACCCTCGAGCGCGCCGTCGCGGATCATCTCGCGCGCGCCATGTCCGCCTTCCTCGGCCGGCTGGAACAGCAGCGTGACCGGGCCGGGCAGCTGGTCCTCGCAGGTCTTGAGCCAGCGGGCGACCGCCAGCAGCGTGGCCGTGTGCCCGTCGTGGCCGCAGGCGTGCATGATCCCCGGCGTGCCGGAGGACCAGTCGGCGCCGCTGATCTCCTCGATCGGCAGGGCGTCGATATCGGCACGCAGGGCGATGTGCCGGCCGTCCGCCTCGGGGGCCAGGCGCCCCACCGTGCCGGTGCCGGCGCAGGCCTGCCAGGGGATACCCAGATGATCGAGCTCCGTGCGGATCACGCCGGCGGTGGCGTGCTCCTGCCAGGTCAGCTCCGGGGCCTGGTGCAGGCGACGGCGAAAGGCGGTGGCCTGAGTGGCGATGTCGGTCCAGATCGAGGGCACCGGGGCCTCCTGTCGGCGGCCGGCACGAGCCGGACGCGGGTGGTTTCAGTCGGATGCCGGGGCGCCCGCGGCAGAACGAGGACGACCCGATGGGTTCGAGCTAAGCACAGGTGCCGCCACGGGCGCAACAGCGCGCTCGCGCCATTGTCGCACCGATGCCACGCTGGCCGGGGTCGAATCGATGTCGGTTGCGCATTTGCGAGGGTTGAGAAACTCGAAACCCATCCCACTGTCCTGCTATAAACAGTTTCTCTGATAGATTCCCAAGTCACGCTTATTCACTTCTCCGAAGGAGCACCCATGCTGTTCGAAGCGTTCGAAGAGACCGGCCTGTCGCAACTGAGCTACGCCGTCGGCTGCCAGCAGAGCAAGGAGCTGGCGATCGTCGACCCGCGCCGCGATATCGACATCTACCTCGATTTTGCCGAGCAGGAGGGATACGTCATCCGCCACGTGATGGAGACCCACATCCACGCGGACTTCGCTTCCGGCGCGCGCGAACTGGCCGAGGTCACCGGCGCGAAGCTTCACCTGTCGGGCTACGACGACAACGAGGTCTTCGAGGTGGCCTTCGACCACCTGCCGATTCAGGAGGGCGATTCGGTACAGATGGGCAATGTGCGTATTGAGCCGATGCACACGCCGGGGCATACCCCGGAGCACGTCTCGTTCCTGGTCTACGACGGTGCGCGCTCACCCGACGTGCCGGGGGTCTTTCTCACCGGCGACTTCCTGTTTGTCGGCAGCCTGGGCCGCCCGGACCTGCTCGGCGAGGAGGCCACCCGTGGCCTGGCCAAGCAGGCGCTCCATAGTGTGCGGGGGAAGCTCCACGGCCTGCCCGACGGGCTGGAGATTCGCCCGGGGCACGGCGCCGGTTCGGCCTGCGGCGCCGGCATGTCCGGGCGCACGGTCTCGACGCTAGGTTACGAGCGCGCGGCCAACCCGCTGCTCGACCCGTCGCTCACGGAAGACGAGTTCATCGACACGCTGCTGGGCAACCTGCCGCCAGCGCCGGACTTCTACCCGCGCAACAAGGCCACCAACTCGGAAGGCCCCAAACCGGTGCAGGGCATGGTCGACCTGATTGCCGAGGAGATAGAGGTCTTCGGCATCGACGCACTCAAGGCGCGCATGGCCGACGGCGCGGTGGTCATCGACGTCCGCGACCGGCTCGCATTCAACGCCGCACACATCAAGGGCTCGCTGGGCATCGAGTTCGGCGACGACCTGTCCACCTGGGCAGGCTGGGTCGCCCCGCCGGACCGGCCGCTGATCCTGGTCGACCACGAGGGTGACGACGAGCTGATCAGCGATGCCATCCGCGCACTGGTGCGCGTCGGTCAAGACAACGTGGTCGGCTTTCTCGACGGCGGCTTCGATGCCTGGCTAAAGGCCGGCGAGGCCTTCGACAACATCCCATTGGTCGACGCCGAGACCGCCAAGACCGACCTCGACCACGACCGCCGCGCGCTCTGGGACATGCGCGAGGCCAGCGAATGGAACGACGGCCATGCCCTGGGCGCACGCCACACCCCCGCCCACGATGCACGCAATGGGCTCGACGGCGTGGCCGAAGACGAAGCGGTCACGCTGGTCTGCGCCTCGGGCATGCGCTCGACCGTCGCCGCCAGCCTGCTCAAGCGCGAGGGCTACACCAATGTCGCCAACCTGATGGGCGGCATGGACGCCTGGGAAGAGGCTGGCCTGCCGGTGGTCGCCAAGGACTGATCACCCACCGACCCGAAACGGAGAAACCCCACTCAAACGAGCGGGGTTTTTTTCCTACGCCGCAAACAACAAACCCCATCCGGAGACGGGGCCTGTCAGGGTTGATCGAGCCCGGTAATTCCTAGAAGGGAATATCGTCCTCGCCAAATCCGTCGTCGATCGACTTGGCCGGGCGCTGGTCCTGGCTCGGCGGCGGGGGTGGTGCGCCCTGGTCAGACTGGCCGCCACCGTAGCCTGCGCCGGTGCCAGCCGCGGCGCCACCGCCGTAGCCGCCGCCATAACCGCCCTGGCCACCTTGACCACCCTGGCTGGCCTGCTGACCGCCGCCGTAGCCGCCGCCCTGGCCGCCACCGGCACCCGGACGGCCGCCGAGCATCTGCATCTCGTTGGCGACGATCTCGGTGGTGTAGCGGTCCTGGCCGTCTTGGCCCTGCCACTTGCGGGTCTGCAGGCGGCCTTCGATGTAGACCTGGCTGCCCTTCTTCAGGTATTCGCCGGCGATCTCGGCGAGCTTGCCGAAGAAGACAATGCGGTGCCACTCGGTGTTCTCGCGGTTCTCACCGGTCGTCTTGTCGCGCCACTGCTCGGAGGTGGCGACGCGAATGTTGGTTACCTGGCCGCCGGACGGCAGGTAGCGCACGTCCGGGTCGACCCCGAGGTTGCCGATGATGATTGCCTTGTTCACACCGCGGCTCGCCATATTCAAACTCCTTGTGGTTCCCGCCAACCGGTGTCGTCACCGGTGCAAACCGTCACTATAAAGCATCCGGGAAGCGCGTAACGAATCGCCGTCTCGATTCCTTCGAGTGCTTGCGGCTCAACGAGATCGCAACGCTATCGACTACACTACTCGGTCCCCTTTCGCGGCCGGGAGCGAGGCATCCCGCGCACGCAACGTCCACTCAATCGAGCGACAACCGCACACCATGGCCGATCCGTTTATCCGCATTCGCGGCGCACGCACGCACAATCTCAAAAACGTCGACGTCGACCTGCCCCGCGAGAAGCTGATCGTCTTCACCGGGCTGTCGGGCTCGGGCAAGTCTTCTCTGGCGTTCGACACGATCTTCGCCGAGGGCCAGCGTCGCTACGTCGAGTCGCTGTCTGCCTACGCGCGCCAGTTCCTCTCGATGATGGACAAGCCGGACGTCGACACCATCGAGGGGCTGTCGCCGGCTATCTCGATCGAGCAGAAGACCACCTCGCACAACCCGCGCTCGACGGTAGGCACGGTCACCGAGATCTACGACTACCTGCGCCTGCTTTACGCCCGCGCCGGCCTCCCGCGCTGCCCGGATCACGACATCGACCTGACCGCGCAGACGGTCTCGCAGATGGTCGACCACGTCATGGACCTGCCCGAGGGCTCCAAGTGGCTGCTGCTCGCGCCGGTGATCGAGAACCGCAAGGGCGAGCACCACAAGCTGTTTCAGGAATGGCAGTCACAGGGCTTCCTTAGGGTGCGCATCAACGGCACCGTCTACGAGATCGACGAGATCCCGACCCTCGACCCCAAGACCAAGAACACCATCGAGGTGGTGGTCGACCGCTTCAAGGTGCGCGACGACCTGCAGTTGCGGCTGGCCGAGTCCTTCGAGACCGCGCTGCGGCTGGCGGACGGCCAGGCGATGGTGGTCTCGATGGATTCCGACGAGGAGCACGTCTTCTCCTCGAGACATGCCTGCCCCAAGTGCGGCTACTCGCTGGGGGAACTCGAGCCGCGGCTGTTCTCCTTCAACAACCCGGTCGGCGCCTGCCCGAGCTGCGACGGGCTGGGCGTGAAGCAGTTCTTCGATCCGCAGAAGGTGATCATCAACCCGGAGCTGTCGCTGGCCGCCGGCGCGGTGCGCGGCTGGGACCGGCGCAACGCCTACTACCACGCGCTGCTCTCGTCACTGGCGCGTCACTATGACTTCGACCTGGAGACACCCTGGGAGGAGCTGCCCGAGGACCTGCGCGAGATCATCCTGCATGGCTCGGGCAAGGAGAAGATTGCCTTCACCTACATCGCGCCACGCGGGCGCTCCAAGGAGCGCAATCACCCCTGGGAGGGCGTGCTGCCCAACATGTCGCGTCGCTACCGCGAGACCGAATCGCAGGCAGTGCGCGAGGAACTCGCGCGCTACATCTCCGAGCAGGCCTGCCCGAGCTGTCATGGCACGCGTCTGAACCGGGCCGCGCGGCACGTGTTCATCGAGGGTTTCAACCTGCCGACGGTCACCCGCTGGTCGATCGGCCACTCGGCGGCGTTCTTCGCCGAGCTGGAACTGGAGGGCGCCCGCGGCGAGATCGCCACGCCGATCGTGCGCGAGATCCGCTCAAGGCTGAAGTTCCTGAATGACGTCGGCCTGAACTATCTCTCACTGGATCGCAGCGCCGAGACGCTCTCGGGCGGCGAGGCGCAGCGCATCCGCCTGGCGAGCCAGATCGGCTCGGGACTGGTGGGTGTGTCCTACATCCTCGATGAGCCGTCGATCGGCCTGCACCAGCGCGACAACGACCGGCTGCTGGGCACGCTCACCCACCTGCGCGATCTGGGCAACACGGTGATCGTGGTCGAGCACGACGAGGACGCCATTCGCGCGGCGGACTTCGTGCTGGATATCGGCCCCGGCGCCGGGGTGCACGGCGGGCAAATCGTCGCCCAGGGCACACCCAAGCAGATCGAGGCAGCCCCGGACTCGCTCACCGGGCAGTACCTCTCCGGCAAGCGCGAGATCGCGGTGCCCAAACGCAATCGCGCCGATGCCGAGCAGATGCTCACGCTCGAGGGCGCGACCGGCCACAACCTGGCCGGCGACCCGCTGCACATCCCGCTCGGATTGTTCACCTGCATCACCGGCGTGTCCGGCTCGGGCAAGTCGACGCTGATCAACGACACGCTCTACAAGATCTGCGCCCACCAGCTCAACCGCGCCAGTGCGACGGCCGCAGCCTACAAGAATATCCACGGGATGGAGCAGCTCGACAAGGTGATCGACATCGACCAGTCGCCGATCGGGCGCACGCCGCGCTCCAACCCGGCGACCTACACCGGGCTGTTCACCACCATCCGCGAGCTATTCGCCGGCACGCAGGAGGCCCGCTCGCGCGGCTACACGCCGGGACGGTTCTCCTTCAACGTCAAGGGCGGACGCTGCGAGGCCTGCCAGGGCGACGGGGTGATCAAGGTGGAGATGCACTTCCTACCCGACGTGTACGTGCCCTGCGACGTCTGTGGCGGGGCGCGCTACAACCGCGAAACGCTCGACATCCGCTACAAGGGCAAGACGATCACCGACGTGCTGGAGATGACCATCGAGGAGGCGGGTACGTTCTTCGAAGCGGTGCCCAGCCTGCACCGCAAGCTGACCACCCTGATGGACGTGGGGCTGGGCTACGTCAAGCTGGGGCAGAACGCCACCACGCTCTCCGGCGGCGAGGCCCAGCGGGTAAAGCTCTCACGCGAGCTGGCCAAACGCGACACCGGCCACACGCTCTACATCCTCGATGAGCCGACCACCGGCCTGCACTTCGAGGACGTCGCGCAATTGCTCAAAGTGCTCTACCGTCTGCGCGACCACGGCAACACCGTGATCGTGATCGAGCACAACCTCGACGTGATCAAGACGGCCGACTGGATCGTGGATCTCGGCCCCGAGGGTGGCTCCGGCGGCGGGCAGATCATCGCCTCGGGCACCCCCGAGCAGGTCGCCGAGGTGGAAGGGTCGTATACCGGGCACTATCTCAAGCGGATGCTGGCGCCGACAAAGGCCTGAAGGGCGGGGCTCCCCGTAGGTCGGGCTTCGGCCCGACAATGCATTACCGGCTGGCTGATGCCATCTTACCGACACACGAGGGTAAGTCGGCCTGGCGGCCGACGTCGGGCTGAAGCCCGATCTACAGGGGCAAGATGCTCGATAATGCCCGTTGTAGGAGCGAGCCTGGCTCGCAAAACGCGCCGTTGGCGCGTGCCCCGGTCTGAGAGATCTCGCCCGAATTGATTCACGGGCAGCCCGTTTGCCGGGACAGCCGCTGGCGCGGCTTTCGCGGGCAAGGCCCGCCCCCACAGGGCCTCGTTACTCGAGCGTACGCTGCAGGCTTTCGAGCACGTCGCGGGTCTTTTCCTTGGTCTTGTCGATGACGCTGGAGGTGGTGTCCTTGGTGGCCTGCCAAGCGCTGGAGGCACCGGATTTGGTGCTCGACCAGATATTGGCAGCCGCCTGCTTGGTCTCGGCCCACCAGTCGTTGTCGACCTGCGGATAGTCGCGCACCTGGTCGAGGTCCTCGTTGAGAAACACCGCGTAGGAGATTCGGTCGAGCTGATCGCCCGAGCGGGTTGCCACCGAGAACTGCTGCACCTCGACGAAGCGGTAGTCGTCATCGCCCACGCCATCGAGATCGTCATCGAGCTCGATCACCAGCCCGTGGACCTTCATGTTCTCGGCGACCAGCACATCCTCGACCTCGCCCACCTCGCGATTACGATCGGTGGCCAGGAAAACGTCAGCCCCGATCAAGGCATCCATGGAATACAGGCCCTCCGGCGCATTCTCCGCCAGAGCCGACTGGGACAGCGTCACGGCGACAGCGGCAGCCAACAAGGTCTTCATGTGGGTCATTGGTTCTCTCCTAGTTGGTTCTTATTCGCTTTCGGCGCACTCGACACAGCGTGTCACGCTCGGGTCGTTTTGGAGTCGACGGAACGGAATCGGTTCCTCGCAGACGAAGCAATCGCCGTACTCGTCGTTCTCCATCCGCCGCAGGGCACCCTCGATGCGGGTCAGCTCGTGCTCCCAACGAGCGCGAGTAGCCCTAGCCATCTCCTGACCCTGCAGTGCGTCTATACGCGACAACCGACCCTGGCATGACTGGTCGAGCTCCACCACATCGGCAGAATCGGCACTGTCGACCAGCAGTTGCTTCAGCGCGGTGCGCCGGTCGAGTAACTCGGCGCGCAGTGCCTCGCGTTGGCTGTCGTCCATAGGTCGTCCTCTTCAATCGATCTTGATCTTCGTGTAGCCGCGTTGCGCGTACGCTGCGGCAGTGATGAAGGTGTTGCCCACCTCGACCAGCGGTTCGACCAGGTCGGCCTGGGTGATGCCGGCGCGACGACTGGCAATCGAGCACACCTCCATGCGATCGATGCCATCCAACGCATGCAGCTCAGCCAGCTTTGACTGGATCTGCAGGATGATCTGGGCCTTGTCGATGTCGCCTTCGGAGGCCGCGCGCGTCAGCAGCGGCACCGAGCCGCCCCGGAAGCCGAACACCATGCGCGGCGTCACGCCCTGCTCTTCGAGATCCCGGTAGGTCTGCTCGATCACGCCCAGGCGAGCGAGCAACTTGTCCGGATCGGCCAGAGTGACGTCCCACAAGATCCGGCCCTCCTCGATCCCCTGCAGGGCATGGGCATCGTCGGGCCGCGGTACATCGACTGACAGGGCTAAGCCCGGCAGCAGGCAGAACATCAGGCCCAGCATCAATCGGCGCATGGCCATTCCCTCCTTGTGGATGATGGCGAGACGTCCAACCAGTAAAGCCGATCGGGGCGGCAATGCAAGCGATTGATTATTGGTTGGCACGTGGCCCGCGTGAGGCCGATTACCTTTTCCCGGCCGATTCTTAGACCGGGACAGCCGTTAGGGCGGCTTTCGCGCGCAGGCCCGCTCCACTCGTCGAGCGCGCCTTGGGACGGGCATCAAAAAACCGCTCACGGGTTGCCCCGGAGCGGTTTGCAGAACCAGTCACTGGTCGATCGATCAGAACTCGAATTCCATCTTCTGGAAGACGCGCCCGGCATTCTGGCCGGCGAGTTCGTCGTAGGTGTGCCAGTGCGAGAACTGGCTCTGGTCGAGCTCGTAGGCATCCTGCAGGGTGCCGCCCTCGTCGACGATCCGGCCGATCTCGGTGCGCAGGAAAACCAGGTAGTCCTTGGTGTAATGCTCCACCGTTTCCAGATCGGTCGGTCCTCCGTGGCCCGGGATGATGGTCTTGCCTTCGGCGACCTCGACGAAGTTCGGCCAGGTCTCCAGCCAGGCGGCGGTATCGGTGTACTCGAAGATCGGCAGCATGCGGATATTGAAGGCCATGTCGCCGGCGATCACGACGTCGCGCTCGGGAATGACCACCGAGATGTCGCCCGGGGAGTGGGCCTCGCCGAAGTAGATCACCTCGGCGGTCATACCACCCAGGTCGAGCTCAATGCGGTCTTCGAAGGTACGGCTGACCGGAACCGCCTCGTCGGTGCCCTCGGCCTTCTCCTCGGCGATATCCGCGAGCTGGTCGACGTACTCGGCGGCATGGTCGTCGTAGTACTCGGCGGCATCGACATGGGCGATCACCTCGGCGCCCTGCTCGATCCAGTAGCCGGTCGCCATGGACGCGTGCAGCTGGCCGTTCTCGTTGACCACGTACTTGACCGGCACGTCGGTGCGCTGCTTGATCTGCTCGTGCAGGGCCTCGGCCAGCTGGTAGGAGGCGCCGGCGTTCATCACCAGCACGGCCTCCTCACCGATCACGAACGAGAGGTTGTTGTTGTGCAGCGAGTTCTCGTAGGTGTACGGCTGGGTCGCACCGATCGCCGACCAGACGTCATCGGCGACCTTCTGTGGCATGTCGTAGAGCATCGAGCCCGGCGCCTTGTCGGGCGGGTTGTCGTCCTCGGCCATCGCCGGGGCGGCGACCAGCCCGGTCGTCGCCATTGCCAGCAGCGCGCTGCCGGCCAGGCTGCGTGTATCCTTCATCCATTGCGTCAACATACGGTTCTCCTCCTTGCCTCGAAGGGCATTCCCCGGTTAATGGGGATAGTTTTAATTAGCCCGCTAACCATCTCGCTGTTGCAGACCGAAAACAAGCCCCCGAGCATTCGGGTTTTTGATTCCAGACAACATGCGCTGATCAGGATTCAATCAATCCTTTGATTATATTAGTTCCAGTCTAGTCCACCGCGCGTCTGCCAGTACGAATCGGGGCGTTCCGCCAGCGCGGCGAGCGCCTCGCGGTGCGTCGGCGCGAGAGTGACGTCCAGTGCCCGCAGGTTGGACGCCAGTTGCGCCTCGTTGCCCGCACCGGAGAGCACCATGTCGACGCAAGGATGGTCCAGCAACCAGGCGATGGCAATCGCATCCCGACCGACCCCGTGCCGAGTGGCCACCTCGTCCAGCGACTGCATGGCCGCGGCATCTTCGGCACGGTCATTGCGCGCGGTGAGCCGGCCGTTGGCCACCGCCTCCTTGATGATCACGGCCATGCCGGCCTCGGAGGCTTGTTCGAGCTGGCGCAGCACCGAGGGCTCGAACAGGTTGGCGGTCGCCTGCACGGCATCGAACAGGGGCCGACCGTCGATCTCGATTTCCATTGCGCGGGCCAGCGTCTGGGCCTGCGCCGGGCCGCTGGTGGTCAGGCCAATGGCCACACCCTGATCGCGCAATTCGGCGAGGCGTTCGAGCACCGCCGCGTTCTCGAGCACGCCGGAATCGAGGGTGGCCGAGTGGATCTGGTAGAGCGCGGGGGAAAATCCAAGCGACTCGAGGGTCTCGTCCCACTGGCGATCGAGCACCTCGCGGCTGTGCTCCTTGACCTCGTGGACGTCGGCCGAGACCCGCCAGGCGGCGGTGTAGGTATAGCCCCACTTGGAGCCCACTGTGGGCCGCTGCCCGTCCGGCCGGTCGGCGAGCCAGTCACCGAGAAACGCCTCGGCCCGGCCGTAGGAGCGCGCGGCATCCACGTAGCGAATCCCGCGTTGCCAGGCCGCGTCAAGCATGGCGTGACAGTGCCCGCGCATCGCCTCGACGTCGCGCCCGTCCGGCATGTCTTCGCCGTGACCGAGGTTGATGTAGCCGGGACGCCCCAGGGCGGCCAATCCGAGGCCGATGCGAGGCAGCGGGAGATCGAGTCGTTTCCGAGTCATTTGGCAGGCGCCTCCAGGTTGGATTCGGACCGACCGAGGGTAGCAGCATCCCGGCGGGTGCCGGCAAGGGGCTGGCAAGGCGCGAATCGGGGGGCGATGAAGGGCGACGGCCGGTCGATACGCAAACGGGCCGGCACTTGGCCGGCCCGTGATGATCGGGGAATCAAGCTCGGGACCAATCGACCCCGGAATAGATTGATCCTGGGATAGATCAGATGTGGGTACGTTCCTTGTTCTCGTCGCTTTCCCCTCGTTGGGTATCGACGCCCTTATGCTGGAAGATGACGTACTCGGCGATGTTGGCGCAGTGGTCGCCGATCCGTTCGATCGCGCGCATGCAGTAGAGCATCCGCAGGCTCAGATCGCCCTTGCCCGGGTTGTCGGCCATGTAGTCGAGCAGGACGTCGTGAACCATGTTGTACTCGTGGTTCACGTGCGTGTCGCGACGGATTATCTCCTCGGCGGCCACGTGATCGTGGCGGACGAAGGCATCCAGCGCGTCGTGCATCATGCCCTTGACGATCCGCCCCATCACCCGGAAGTGGGTAGCGAACGCCGTGGACTGGAGCGGCGGGCCGACCTCCTCGGCGATGCGGGCAAGCTTCTCGGACTTGTCGCCAATGCGCTCGAGATCGGTGATCGCCTTGACGATCGCCATGATCGAGCGCAGGTCATTGGCCGTCGGCGCGTAGCGAGCGATGATGTGGATGGCGAGTTCGTCGATGGAGGTCTCGAGGTAATCGATCTCGTAGTCCTGTTCCATCGCCACGCGACCTCGTGCGACGTCGCCGTCGAGCAGGTAGGCAAGGGCGTCGTCGAAATGCTGTTCGGCCACTCCGCCCATGTTCATCAGCAGCGAGCGCAGCGCTCCGAGATCGTCGTCGTAACGGGTCAGGGTATGTGGCGTGAGGGTAGGCATAGGCTTGTCGGTCATTCCTAGAAATCTCCTGGAGGCGGCTTGTCTCGACCCGGTTGCTGGGGTTTACTCGTAATTGTCCCGGGCGACATACCGGGATGGCATGGCGGCTTAAACATGTCTGTCATGCCCGAAGGGCAGACTGCTTTCGACCGCGCGACCGCGGCGGCAACCGCCCGCATGCGAACACTCTAACCGACTTTACGTTGCGAAATAATGACAACCACCGACCAGAAACCACTGCCGTTCATCAACCGCGAATTGAGCCTGCTCGGATTCAATCGCCGCGTGCTCGAGCTTGCCCAGGACCGTAACGTTCCGCTTCTCGAGCGACTGAAATTCCTCTGCATCTCCTCGTCCAATCTCGACGAGTTCTTCGAGGTGCGCGTCGGCACGCTGACCCAGCAGATCCGCGCCGGCATCAGCCGGGCGGACGACGCGGGTCTCACGCTGCAGACTCAACTGGATCTCGTGCTGGGACAAGCGCACGCACTGGTCCACGACCAGTACGAGACACTCAACCGCGAGATCATCCCGGCGCTGGCCAAGGAGAACATTCACTTCCTGCGTCGTACGCAGTGGACCGAGGCGCAGGCGCTGTGGGTCAAGCAATACTTCCGCCGCGAGCTCCTGCCGTTGCTGACCCCGCTGGGCCTCGACCCGTCGCACCCGTTTCCCCGCATCCTCAACAAGTCCCTCAATTTCATCGTCTCGCTGGAGGGAAACGACGACTTCGGTCGCGAGGCCTGGTTGGCGATCGTGCAGGCACCGCGCGCCCTGCCGCGCATCATCCAGATGGACGCGGACGCCGCGGATGGCCCGTCGAGCTTCGTCTTTCTCAGCTCGATGATCCATGCCCACGTCCACGAGCTGTTCCCGGGGATGACCGTGACCGGCTGCTACCAGTTCCGCGTGACCCGCAACAGCGATCTCTCCGTGGACGTGGACGACGACGAGGACCTGTTGCAGACCCTGCAGGGCGGCCTGTTCGAGCGCAACTACGGCGACGCGCTGCGACTGGAGGTGGCCGACAACTGCCCACCGGACATGATCAACTTCCTCTGCGAGCGCTTTGGTCTGGACGACCGGCAGGTCTTCCAGGTGCACGGCCCGGTCAATCTGCACCGCCTGATGTCGCTGCCCGGCCTGATCGACCGCCCGGAGCTAAAGGACCCGCCATTCGCCCCGCGGCTGGAACCGGAATTCGACCCGGACGAGAACATCTTCGAGACCATCTCCCAACGTGGCAGCGTGCTGCTGCACCACCCCTACCAGTCGTTCATGCCGGTGGTGGAGTTCGTCCGCCAGGCCGCCGATGACCCCAGGGTGGTCGCGATCAAGATGACCCTCTACCGCACCGGCAAGGACTCGGCCATCGTCGATGCACTGGAGGCGGCCGCACGGGCGGGTAAGGAGGTCACCGCGGTGGTCGAGCTGCGCGCGCGCTTCGACGAGGAGGAAAACATCAACATCACGACGAGGCTGCAGAAGGCCGGGGCCTACGTCGCCTACGGCATCGTCGGCTACAAGACCCACGCCAAGATGACGCTGGCGGTGCGTCGCGACGGCAATCGCCTCAAGCGGTTCGTCCACCTGGGCACCGGCAACTACCACCCGGGCACCGCGCGGCTGTACACCGACTTCGGTCTAATGACCGACGACCGCTTCGTCGGCGAGGACGTCAACAAGCTGTTCATGCAGCTGACCGGCCTGGGTCGCGGCATCCATCTCAAGCGCCTGCTTCAGTCGCCCTTCACCCTGCACGACGGCATGCTCGAGCGTATCCGTCGCGAGACGGAGCATGCCCGCAACGGCCGACCGGCTCGCATCCGCGCCAAGATGAACGCCCTGATCGAGAAACGCGTGATCGAGGCGCTTTACCAGGCCTCGCAAGCCGGCGTGAAGATCGAGCTGGTCATCCGCGGGGTATGCTGCCTCAAGCCGGGCATCCCGGGCGTCTCGGAGAATATCCACGTACGCTCGGTGATGGGGCGGTTCCTCGAGCACCCGCGGGTGTTCTATTTCCAGAACGACGGCGACGAAGAACTGTTCATGTCGAGCGCCGACTGGATGCCGAGAAACTTCTTCGCCCGGGTGGAAACCGCCTTCCCGATCGACACGCCGGAAATCCGCGCCCGGGTGATCGATGAGGCCTTTGATCGCTACATGGCCGACAACACCGGCGCTTGGGAGCTCACCGCTACCGGCGAGTACCGTCGCATCACCCCGGCCAAGGGCGAAAAGCCCTTCAACGCCCAGCATTCGCTGATCAACGACCTAGGAAAGGCCTGACCGGCGCGCTCGACACCGTCGGCCCGACGGTCGGCGACCCGACCCGAACACGGGCTGACCGTCCGTCGGGCATGCGATACTCTCGACCGTCGTCACTCTGATCACGGTAACCGTCCGCCCATGCTCAAGCTGCTGCTCTGGCTCATCGTCGCCCTGGTCATCGGGCTGTTCTTCGCCATCCGCAAGGCCAACCGCCTGCGGGTCGAACAGCAGGACGATCCACCAGAGACCCGCTCGCTCGAATCGGTGCGTTGCGCGCAGTGCGGCGTTTTCGTGCCCGAGGACAAGGCGGTAAGACGAGAGGGGCAGGAGTTCTGCAGCTGGGAACATGCCGAGGCATGGCACAAGGCGCACCACCGGGAGCAGGAATGATCCAGCCGGCCGGCACAGAGAACTGGCGCGGGCTGCGACTCGCCAACGCCTATCGACTGTTGCTGGCCATGGCGTTCACCGCCGCGGCACTCTCCGAACGGGGTCCGGCGGTCTTCGGCCAGGCCGATGCCTCACTGTTCATGCTTACCGCCTGGGCGTATCTGTTCCTCGCGATGGCCTTCGAGTGGCTACTGGAACTGCGCATCCTGCCGTTTCGCCCGCAGGTTCACCTGCATACCGTGGGCGATCTCGCCTGCCTGATGCTGATCACCCACGCCTCGGGCGGCCCGGAGGGACCGATCGCGCTCGCCCTGGTGATCGCCGTCGGGATTGCCGCGGTACTGCATGGCGGGCGAACGGCCATAGGCTACGCCGCTCTGGGCGTACTGCTGGTGCTGGGCGAGGCGATCTACGCCTCCTGGACGCAGGCCGACGCCGACCACCTGACCAACTCCGGCTTTCTCGGCGCCGCGCTGCTGCTGATCACCGTGCTGGTGATCGCCTTCGAGCGACGCGCGGCCCTCTGGGAGCATCAAAGCCATGCGCGTGAACGCGAGGTGCGTTACCTCTCGGAGCTGGCTTTGCGTGTGATCGAACAGACCGACAACGGCATCATCGTCTCCGACCCGGACGGCCGGATCGAGTACATCAACGCCGCCGCCCGCCAGATGCTCGGCGAGGAGAAGGACGCGGGCGAAACCGACGACCGGCATCTGCCCGAGCTCCACCCCGGCCTGAACGAGGCGCTACACGCCTGGCACGCCAACCGGGGCGAGCAGCAACGCGACTTTGATCTCCCGCGCCGGCTGCGAACGCAATTTCACCGCATCGAGACCGCGACCGGGCCGCGGGCTCTGATCGTATTGCTCGACCTCTCGGCCGAGGACGACCGTGTCAGGCGAGACAAGCTTGCCGCGCTGGGTCGGTTGATCGCCTCGATCGCCCACGAGGTACGCAACCCACTATCGTCGATCCGACAGGCGGCGGAACTGCTGCCCGAATCGGACACCGCCGACGAGCGCGCCCAACTGACCGGGATCATCACGCGCCATAGCGACCGCATCAATCGACTGGTCGAGGACGTGCTGGGCGCGGCGCGCGCGCCGGTAGTGAATGCCCAGGATGTGGATCTGGTCGACTGGCTGGCGCGGCTCGCCGAACGCCGCCGCGAGGCATGGCAGGCATCGAGCAAGCCGTTCACGATCAGGCTGGATGCGGCGGTCCGGTGCGCTCCGGCGCGGGTCGACACCACCCACCTGTGGCAGGTCATGGACAATCTCTGTGACAATGCCGAACGGCACGGGCGGCCCGCGGACGGGCGGCTGGAAGTTCGACTGGAGGTCGACTCGGCCGCTGACGGACGCTGGCAGGTGCATCTGTGCGACAACGGCACACGCATCCCCGCCGCCGATCGCGAGTCCCTGTTCGAGCCGTTCTACACCACGCACTCGCAGGGCACCGGGCTGGGCCTGTTCGTCTCTCGCGAGCTGGCGCTGGCCAACCGCGGCGAGCTGTCGCTGGTTGAGCCGGCGGCCAGGGACGCACCGGGCAACTGCTTCCGCTTATGCCTGCCCATGGCGGATCGGGACAGAACGAAGCGGGCCGCAGCCCCGACGACGAACGAGACGTAAACCAAGGGAATGAGACCATGGCGTACTGCCTGATCGTGGACGACGAGCCGGACATCCGCATGCTGGTCGCCCTGTTCATGAAACGCGAGGGCGTGCCCACGCTGGAGGCGGCCGACCTGGCCGAGGCGCGCGAACAGCTCGACCGCCACGGCGGGGAAATCGATCTGTGCCTGGCCGACATGCGCCTGCCCGACGGCAACGGACTGGACCTGGTCGACGAGATCCGGCAGCGGCACCCCGAGTTGCCGGTGGCGGTGATCACCGCGCACGGTCAGGTGGAGGCCGCCGTGCGGGCCCTCAAGGCCGGCGCCTTCGACTTCATCAACAAGCCGATCGAGCAGGACACGTTGCGCCGCCTGCTGCGCGATGCCCGCAATCTCCTGCCGGCAGCATCGGCCGCGACGACTCCCTGCGACAGCGAAGGCAGTGATTCGCCGCTGATCGGTCAGTCCCGCGCGATGCAGCAGTTGCGCGAAATGATCGGCCGGCTGGCCCGCTCGCAGGCACCGATCTTCATCCAGGGCGAGTCCGGCACCGGCAAGGAACTGGTCGCCCGCGAGATCCACGCCCACAGCAGCCGGTCGGGCGGGCCGTTCGTACCGGTCAACTGCGGCGCGATCCCCGGCGAGTTGATCGAATCGGAGCTGTTCGGCCACCACAAGGGATCGTTCACCGGCGCGACCCGCGACAAGCCGGGCCTGTTCCGCGCCGCCGAGGGCGGCACCCTGTTCCTCGACGAGATCGCCGAACTGCCGCTACCCCTGCAGGTAAGCCTGCTGCGCGTGCTACAGGAACGCCGCGTGCGGCCGGTGGGCAGCACCGAGGAGGTGCCGGTGGACGTGCGCATCGTCTCGGCCTCGCACCAGGACCTCAACCAGGCGGTGGCCGACGGTCGCTTCCGCCAGGACCTGTTCTTCCGCCTGAACGTGATCGGCCTGCGCGTGCCGCCGCTGCGCGAGCGCCTCGACGACCTGCCGGCGCTGGCTGCAGCTATCGTCGCCCGCCTGGCCGCCCGCGACCAACGGCCAGTGCCGGCAATCGAGCCGACCGTACTGCAGACCCTGGCCGCCCAGCCGTTTCCCGGCAATGTGCGGGAACTGGAAAACCTGCTCGAGCGAGCCATGGCGTTGACAGACGGCAATCGGATCACGGATCAGGCCGTTGCGCCGCACCCGATGATGACCGGCGAGGAGGAACCCGCCTCGGCCCTGAACGCCTGCCCCGGCTTCATCCCCGAGACCGACGAACAGCGCGAAGTGCTTGCTGCCCTCCAGCAGACCCGCTGGAATCGCAGCGAAGCCGCCCGACGGCTGGACATGACCCTGAGACAACTGCGCTATCGGCTGCAGAAGTGGGGAGTCGAATAGGAGACGTCAGAAATCAAATGTCAGAAAGGCAATCTCTAGCCTCTCGGCTCTTCCCACTGAATTCTTGTGTCAATCCGCCAACGCCCGCAGCACGGCCGGTTGCAGGGCCCAGACGAGCTTGCCGTTGCCGTAGCCGACGGCGTTATCGAAGCGGATCAGGATCATGCCGCCTTTCTTCATGGGCATGTTGCCGGACGGGCGACCGGCGAGCAGGCACTCGGCCAGTTGTCCCAGGCCCGGTTCGTGGCCGACCACGGCCATGCCATCGATGCGGGGCTGCTTACGCAGCCATTCGACCGCTGCCCCGATGGGGGCCTCGGGGGCAAACACGGCCTCCTGCTCGATCCGGCGTTGCTCGATGCCCGGCGCGACAATCTCGGCGGTCTGCACCGCGCGCATCGCCGGGCTGGTCACCAGGCGTTCGATCGGCAGGGCCATGGTAGTCAGGCCACGCGCGGCCATCTGCATGCGGTCGATACCGCGCTTGGTAAGCGGGCGCTCGGCATCCGGACGTCCTTCCCGGGCGAATGCCTCACGATCCTGCGCAGCGGCGTGACGGATGATCAACAGGTCCATGATGGGTCTCGCTGGCCTCGATATGGCTCGGCTGGGGTGCATGGATTGGATTCAGGGAGCATCCTGAACCCGACAAGCTACCGGATTGTGACAATGTGACCGGGCTCGAAGCCAGCTCGCCGGCGCCGCCGTCCATGCCTGCGAGCGCTCCCTGTTCGCCAATGCGTGCCCTCCGGGGCCACCGAGACGGGCCATGCCGGGAAGTATAGTCGTGCTGACACGCGGGCTGGAAGGGGGCTCAGCCGGCCTCTTGCTGTTCAAGCCACTCGGTCTCGGCCGCCTCGAGCCGGGCGGCCAGCTCGCCACGCTCGCCCTGCAGGCGCGCGACCTCGGCCTCGCGCTGGCCGTCATACAGCGCGGGGTCGGCCAGTGAGGCATCGATCTCGGCCAGTTGACCGCCCAGGCGCTCGACCTCCGCCTCGAGTCGATCGAGGCGCTTCTGTCGCTCCTTGGCCTTGGCGCGCGAGGCCTTGTCGCGCGGCTCGCCCCAGCTCGAGGCAGCGCCGGTAGGCGCCGCCGGGCCCTTGCGGGAGGCCTTCTTGCTCGACTTGCCCTTCGGCTTGTCGGCTGTCTGCGCGCGATCCTCGCGGTTCTGGGCCCGTCGCCGCTCGGTGACCGCCTCGCGGTAGTCGTTCAGGTCACCATCGAACGGCAGGGCGGCCCCGTCTCGCACCCACCAGAAGCGGTCGCAGACCAGCTCGATCAGGCTCTTGTCGTGCGAGACCACCAGGATCGCGCCCTCGAAGGTCTGCAATGCCTCGGCCAATGCCTCGCGCATGGCCAGGTCCAGGTGGTTGGTCGGCTCGTCGAGAATCAGCAGGTTGGGGGCCTTCCACACCAGCAGCGCCAGCGCGAGGCGCGCCTTCTCGCCGCCGGAAAACGGCTCGATCGGCTCGAAGATGCGATCGCCGACAAAGCCGAAGCGGCCGAGGAAATCGCGCAGCTTCTGGGTGGAGCCACTGTCACCGGCGACTCGCTCGAGCGCAATCAGCGGCGTATCGCGCGGATCGAGCTGGTCGAGCTGGTGCTGGGTGTAGTAGCCCACCTGCACGCCGGGGGCGACGAAGCGATCGCCATCGAGCCAGGTCTCGCCGCCCGCGGCGATCACCCGGATCAGGGTGGTCTTGCCCGCGCCGTTGGCGCCGAGCACGCCAATGCGATCACCGGCACGGATCTGCAGCGAGACGTCCTCGATCAGCGGTGTGCCGCCGTAGCCGATGGCAACGTCTTCGAGGGTGACCATAGGGTCGGGCGCGCGCTTCGGTGTCGGGAAATAGAAGGAGAAGTCGTCGCGGTCGGCGTGGCTCGCGGCGATCACCGGCAGGCGCTCGAGGGCCTTGACCCGGCTCTGCGCGGCGCGCGCCTTGGTCGCCTGGGCACGAAACCGGTCGATGAAGCCCTGCAGGCGCTCACGCTCCTTGGCCATCTTCGCCGCCAAGGCCTGGTCCTGCATCAGCCGCTCGGCACGCATCTCCTCGAAGTCGCTGTAGTGCCCGGTGTAGAGGTTGAGCTTCTGGTTCTCGATATGCGCGATGTGCGTGCAGACGTGATCGAGAAAGTCGCGGTCGTGCGAGACCACGATCAGGGTGCCCGGGTAGCTGACCAGCCAGTCGGCCAGCCAGAACACCGCGTCGAGATCGAGGTGGTTGGTCGGCTCGTCGAGCAGCAGGATGTCGGACGGGGCGATCAGCGCGCGCGCGAGGTTCAGCCGCATGCGCCAACCGCCGGAGAAGCTCGAGACCGGGTTGTCGATCGAGGCGGGCGTGAAGCCCAGCCCGTCGAGCAGACGAGCGGCCCGCGCCCGGGCCATGAACCCGCCGATCGCCTCGAACTCGGGGTAGATCTCCGCCATCCGCATGCCGTCGTTCTCGGCCTCGGCCTCGAGCAGGGCGGCATTCAGCCGGGCGTAGTCGCGGTCACCGTCGAGGACGTAGTCCACCGCCGAGGCCTCCAGCGCCGGGGTCTCCTGCTCGACGGTCGCCATGCGCTGGCCACCGGCCCATTCGATATCGCCCGAATCCGGCGCGATTTTGCCCTCGAACATCGCCAGCAGACTCGACTTGCCGGTACCGTTCTTGCCCACCAGGCCCATGCGCTGGCCCGGCAGGAGCGTGAGATCGGCATCCTCGAGCAGCAATTGCGTACCGCGACGCAGGGAGACGGACTTCAACTGGATCATGTGGTCTCCAATCGGAATTGACGCCGGGTCAGTAGTCGACGTCGGAAATGAGCGTGGCAAAGGGGCATCGAGAGGTTGAAACCCTTCAAGCGCCTCGGCATTGCCACGGAAGGCAGAGTCCCCTTGTGCCTTGCCTCGCGAGTGGCCGGGAGTCTCGGCATCGAGACTCCCGGGCCCGAAGGGCCAAGGCACCGGGGTGCCCTTCTTTTCGCCTCGAAGCACATAATTTGGTTTGGGTAAGCAAGAAAAGAGGCTCGCGCGCCTTTCGACAAAGGCCGAAAGAGCATCCCTATTTGAACAGGCGTGCGAAACGGCGCTCGCCGACCCGAACCTGGCTGCCGTCCAGCCCCAAAAGAGGCGAGTCGAGACCCAAAACCAAAAAGGCCGGGACCCCAAAGCGGGGCCCCGGCCGGGGAATTTGGTCGGAGTGGCAGGATTCGAACCTACGACCCCTACGTCCCGAACGTAGTGCTCTACCAAGCTGAGCTACACTCCGATAGACCGTCGACGCCTGAGACGTCAGTGGTCGCGCTGAACGCTGATGTCCGCCAGGGCGGCCATCGCTCGGGAATGGTCACTGTCGGGCAGAACCCCCAGTGCCTGTTTGGCCGCATCGGCCTCGCGTTCAGCGAGCGCCGAAGTATACGAGAGTGCGTCGGTACGATCAACCACTTCGAGCACCTCATCGATACGGTCGGCCGCCTGCGACTCGATCGCCTCGCGTATCAGCTCGACACTTGCGCGATCCGCCCGCGCCATGGCGATGATCAACGGCAAGGTCGGCTTACCTTCGGCGAGATCGTCACCGACATGCTTGCCCGTCTGCGCCTCATCGCCGCGGTAGTCGAGCACGTCGTCGATCAGCTGGAAGGCCACGCCCAGTCGATAGCCGTACTCGCCCAACGCACGCTCGGTGGCCTCGTCGCGGTCGTCGAGCACGGCGGCTAGCCGGCAGGCGGCCTCGAACAGGGTAGCCGTCTTGCGTCCGATCACGTCCATGTACAGCGCCTCGGAAACCGAGGCGTCGCCGATGTTCATCAACTGCATCACCTCGCCCTCGGCTATACGGTTGGTGGCATCGGCGAGGATCGACATCACCCGCGGGCGCTCGACCGCGACCATCATCTGGAAGGCCCGCGAATAAAGGAAATCGCCGGTGAGCACCGAGGCGGCGTTGCCGAAGCGGGCATTGGCGGTATCGCGACCGCGACGCAGGGTGGATTCGTCGACCACGTCGTCGTGCAGCAGGGTAGCGGTGTGGATGAATTCCACCACGGCGGCCATCTGCGCCGAGCCCGGCAGCTCCGCGTCCTGGCCGCGCAGCGCCCGGCTAGCAAGCATGTGCAACAACGGCCGGAATCGCTTGCCGCCGGAGTGGGTGATGTAGCTGCCCAACTGGTTGATCAGGGCGACATCCGAGCCGAGCCGGTCCACGATCACGCGGTCGACGGCCTGCATGTCGTCGGCCATCAGTGCGCGGATCTCGTTCAACTGCATGCTCATCGTCTCGCTCGTTCGTTCCGTGGTGGGGTCGCTGCGTGGGCCACGCTCGCGACCGTCGCCAACCTTACACCAAGGCCCCTAGCGGAACCACCGAACCGGGAGCGATCGCGCCAGGGTCTCGCGGGCGGCACGGAACGCCTCCTCGTCGGTTTCGACCTCAGCAAAACGCAGTCGCTCGAGAGTCGAAAGCGAGGCCAGCCAATCGTTCGGGGCGCCGCGGGACTGCAACGCCGAACGCGACGGGTTCGTCATCGGCCGGGGCAAGTTCGCCAGCACGCGGCTCAGTCGCGCGCTTAAGGCCGACGGGTCGGTGGCCGAACGCAGCGCCTGCTGGGCGCGTGCCCAGGCCCGGTGGGCGCGCCACCGCCGCAAGGCGGCCCACGCGAGCAAACCCAGCACCACCAGACCGACCAGGCCACCGAGCAGCCAGGGCAGGGCGGCGAGCGCGGCACCCAAGCGCCGCTCGGCCGGTTCGGCCTGCCAGCTCACCGCCTGGGCCTGGCTGCGGGCAAATTCAAGCGTCGAGCCCGGTTTGTCGGTCGTCGGGTCGATGTAGGGGAGCTTGAGCGCCGGCAGCCTGGCCTCGCGGCGGCCATCGTCACCGCCGGAGATCGCCGGCAGGATCGTGAAGCGCACTTCCCAGGCATCCGCCAGCGGCCCGATCGATTCGGCCGACGACTGCTCCGGCGCCAGGCGGATGGACGGCTCGTCGACGCGCAACCCGAGCGGCGCGGTCAATTGTGCCTGCAGCAGTTGCTCCAGCGCCTTTGCCGACAGTCCCTCGCCGGCCACCACGAAGCGCCATTCCCCCGGCTCGCCGGCAACCAGTTCGGTGATGGTCATGTCGGTCAGAGCCAGCGTCGGGCTGACCGGCAGGTATTCGGGCAGATGGGCAGGCAGCGGCTCGACGTTGAGTTGCCGCGCGACCGGCACCCAGGCGTATTCGCTCTGCGCCCGGCCGACCACCTCGAAGTTGATGCGCTGGAACTCGAGCATCACCTCGCCGCCGCGCAATGCCTGCACGGCCCAACGGTAATGGCGGCGGTTCACGCGCCGCCCGTCCATCTCGACGGTGTCCTGGGTGGCCTCGAGCACCTGCGTGTCGACGCCCTGTCCCTCGGGGCGATGCACCTCCACGCCGCGCAGCTGCCGGGCCGGATCGAGGATGGTCTGGGTGACCAGAAAGGTCTGGCGTTGCAGCGGGTCGATCGCGGCGACCTCGGTCTCGACGATCACCCCGCGCGGCAGGCGCCCGGCCCCATCCAGACTGACCGGCTCGATCACGGCAGGCAGCAGCTCGATCGGCCCCAGCTCGACCCGTTCGGCGAAGCCGCCGCTATCCCGATCGCGGTCCGGGCGCGGGATATCTGCCATTGCCGCCAGACAGACGACGACAAGCAAGGCCGCCAGCAGTGGCGTCGTGACGCGTCGTGCGACTCGCATTGCGCTCATTGCCCTGCCTCCGTCTCGTCGCCCACCAGCCCTTGGCGCACCACCGACTTGTAGGGCTGCTGCCGGAGCAGGCCGTCGAGCGGTGGCACCGGACGATCCTGGATCCGCTCGAGCTTCTTGCGTGCGCCGCCCAGCAGGCCCTCGTCGAGCGCGAAGGCCTCGCCCTGGCCCCGAGTCTGGTCGGCCACCGCGCCACCCCGACCAGCACCCTCGCTTTCCAGCATTTCCTCGGCCATCTCGGCCCCGTCGCTCTCGACCAGCTCGCGACGCAGGCTCGACTCGTAGCCCTCGAACTCAGGTGTCGGCTCCAGGGACTCCTCCTGTGCCCCGCCGCGCAGTGCCTCGACCAGGTCACGGTTGGTGCGGGCGTCATCGAAAGCCGGATCGATCGCCAAGGCGGCCTCGAAGGCATCCACCGCCCCGCGGTAGCGGCGGGACAGTGTCAGGGCATTGCCGAGGTTGTAGAGGGCCAGCACACGTTGTTCGTCGGTTTCGGCCAGCCAGGACGCCGCCTGCAACCGTTCGACGGCGTGCGGGTAGTCGGCCCGCCGCAGGGCCGCCATGCCGCTGCCCAGACGGGCGTTGTAGCCGGCCACGCGATCAAAGCTGCCCTGCGCGGGGGCAAACTCACCGGCCTCGAATGCCTGCCACGCCGTGTCGAGATAGGCATCGCGCTCGACCTCGTCGACCAGCGGCGCCGCCCCGGCGACCGTGAACAGCGCCGGGGTTACAACCACCGCCAGCATCAGCAGCCCGAGGCGCCAACCGCGGCCTCGTCCGTTCGCCCTCCACTCGAGGAGCAGATGAAGCACCAGGGCCAGCATCGCCACCCACAGGGCCAGCACGGCCAGCGAGCGATAACCCTCGACGGTTTCGGCCGAGCGGGCCGGTGCCGGCAACGCTTCGATGCGCTCGCGCAGGAAGGCGACGTCCTCCTGCAACACGCCGGTCCGCCGAGCCCCGCCGCCGGAAAACTCGGCCAGTTCGGCGACACGGTCGAAGGCAGGCTCGGAGACGATCACCTGGTTTTCGTTATTGCGGCGCGGCTGGCCTTCCTTGAACAAGGGCGTGCGCTCACGAGCCAGACTCACCGCATAGATCGGGATCGCCCGCTCGGCCAGCCCCTCGACCGCCGCCAGGACGCGACTGCCCTGCTCGCCGGCGAACTGCCCGCGGTCGGCCGAGGTCAGCCAGACCACCGCCCCGCCTTCCAGCGCCTGCATCTCGGCGGCGAGCGCAAAGGCGCGATCGGGGCGGGCGACCAGTCGGTCATCCACCAGCCCGGGCAGATGACCGGCGTAGAACTCCACCAGGTTGGCGTCCGGCCCCGGCGGCAATATCACCCCGGCCGTGTCCACCGAGCGCAACAGACCCATGGGCCGCCTGGGCTGCGACTCGGCCAGCAATTCGATCAGCATCACCGCCCGCTCGATCCGGTTGGGCTCGACGTCCCGCCCCGTCATGGCGGCCGTGCCGTCGACCACGAACAGCAGCGGCGCCCGCGCCTCTTCCGCCGACTCACTATCCTGCGCCAGGCGCGGGTCGGCCAGTGCGAGCACGGCGAACAGCCAGAACAGCGCCCACAATAGCCCGGCGGCCAGGCTGACCCCGCGGGGTCGACGCCCGCCGGCCGTCTTGCCGGCAAAGGCCCAGTCGTGCAGCTCCGGATCGGCGTAGGCATCCAGGCGGACGCCTCGCTGCCAACGCCACAGCGCCAGTGCGAGCGGCAGGACCAGCAGCCACAGTGCCGCGGGCGTCGCCAGCATGGGCCAGGCCTCGGCGCCGAGCAGCAGGCGCCAGAGATCGATCAGGCTGTCGACGGATGAATCCATGTGCAGCATCCTCAGGCGGCCAGCCGGACGTTGAGGAACTGGGCGGCGAGCAATGAGACCAGCCCCAGGGCAAGAAACCAGGCGAGCAGCGAATGCCGCTCGCGGCGGGCCTCCTGGGCATCCGCCTCCGGTTGTTGACGCTCGATCACGTCGGTGACCGCGAGCAGGGCCTCGCGATCCCCGGCGGGAATCGCCTCACCACCGGACAATCGGGCCAGGTCCTCGAGGGTGGGCTCGCCATCGGCGGGGCCGGCATCGTCCGGGGCGAGATTGATGGTGAACAGCTCGATGTTCTCGGCCCGCGCCAGGGTCAGGGCCTCGGCCGGGCTCATCTCGCCGCCGGTATTGACCCCGTCGGTCCAGACCAGCAGTTGCGGAGGCGCCTCGCCGCGCTCGCGGCGCTCGGCGATCGATTCCATCGCCACGGCCAGGCCATCGCCGAGTGCGGTGGCGCTGCCGTCGAGACCCGGTTCGAGCTGCTCGATCCAGAAGCGCAGTGCGCCGTGATCATCGGTCTCGGGGACCAGCGTGCCGGCCGAGTCGGTGACCACCATCAAGGAAAAGCGGTCGCGCGGGTGGGCGTTGATGAATGCCTCCAGCGCCTCGCGCATCACCGTCATGCGCGAGACGGGCTGATCGTCGGCATCACGGAAATCGCGGCTCGACATGCTGGGGCTGGCATCCACCAGCAACACGATCGAACGCGCCGGTGCGTCGGTCTGCAGCGATTCTCCTACCCACACCGGGCGGGCCAGCGCAACGATCAGACTGACCAACGCGAGCAGCATCAGGGCCAGCAACCAGCGTTGCCCGCCGCGGGGGCCGCCCTCGACCGAATCACGACCCAGCGCCGGGTGGCGCAGCAGGCGCGAGGGGCCCCGATCGCGCACGCGGCGCGCCCAGACCGGGTAGACCAGCGGCAGGACGACCAGCAGCAACAACACCCAGGGCGAATCGAAACCGATCATGCCGACGCCCCCCGCCGGACGGCACGCCGCATCGCCCGCAGGCGCTCGCCGACCGAATCACGCCACGAATCGACGTCTGCCCCGGGGTGCCCCGGACACTGTCCAAAACGGGCATGATCGATCTCGCCCACCCAGGCGGCCCACGGCTCGGCCAGCCGGGCGCGCCACGGGGCCCGACCACCGTGCTGCCAGCGGCCGACCGCCCGGATCACCTCGTCTTGCAGGGCGCGCCGCCCAGTAGCATCGACGACGCGCCTCGATTGACGCTCCAGGCGCCACAGCGCCCACCACAGGCGCAGATCGGCCCGCCGGCGCCACAGCCACCAGCCGACCAGAGCCAGCAGGATCACCCCAGCGATGACGACCCACAGCAGCCACACCGACGACCCCTGCCCCCCCGGGGACGTGGTCTCGCCGGCACGCTGTACCAGCCACGGGGCGGTATAGATGTCGACCAGCCCCTCGGGTGCCTGCTCCGGCAGGCTGCCGTCGGGATGGTGCCAATCGCGATAGCCTTCGCTCATGCCGCTGCCCCCGCCGCACGTGCCAGCGCCACCGGCGCCTCGGCCAGCCAGTCGGCCGGCTCGGCCTCGGCGGGCAGCGCCAGGAAGGCCGCCCCCAGCGCCTCGGCCGATTGGCGCCATGCCTCGAGGCGTTCATGCTGCCGGCTGGCGAATTGCTCGCGCCAGCGTCGATTGCCGGTATCCAGCCAGCGCGCCCGGGCACCAGCCTCGAACGCGACCAGGCCCAGGTCGGGCATTTCCAGTTCGACCCGGTCGGCCACCGAGACGAAGATCAGGTGATGGGCCGCGGCCAGCGGTGCCCAGTCGATCGCCCGGCCGGGGCCGGTATCCGACAGACAGTCAGAGAGCACGATCACCACCGACCCGGCCGGGAGGCGCTGCAGCAGGCGCTGGCGCAACCCCGACCAGTCGACCGGCTGGGCCTCTTCGCCGGTCTCGCCCGCCGCCTCGGCCAGTTCGGCCAGCCGGTGCAGAATCGCGCCCTGCCCGGTGACCGGCCCGGCGGCGTGGTGGCCGGGGCAGAGCTGCTCGCCGATGCCGTGAATCTCGACGGCGAGATTCTGTCGCAGCGCGCCGGCGGCGAAGGCGTGGGCGGCGAGCAATGCCTGGGTGAGCTTGAGCCGCCGACGGGTGCCGAAGCGCATTGCGGCACCACAGTCGACGATCAGGTGGGCCTGGCGCTGGGCCGGCTCGCGGTGGACACGCACCACCGGCTCGTTGGCCCGCGCCGAGATGCGCCAGTCGATCCGTGCCGCGGGCTCGCCCGGCTGGTAGGCACGCAGCTGCTCGAAATCCAGCCCCTCGCCCAGCCGCCGTGCCAGCTGGTCGCCGGACAGGCGGGTGGCGGTAGGGAAGCTTTCCTGCACCAGGGCGGGCAGGCGCTCGCCGCCCGCCCAGGCGACCGCGATCTCCTCGGTCGGCGGCGCCACGCCGGCGCGCGGACGGAAGGCCCCGTGCGATGCACGACCGCCACCAACCCAGGCGGGCAACCAGCGGGGCAAGACGTTCACGATGCGGCTGATCAGCCGCTGTCTCGCGGTCTGGGGCACGGACTGGATCACGGCGCCGGGATCAGCTCGAGCAGGCGTTCGATGACCGCATCGCGGCTCAAGCCGCTGACCATCGCGCGCGGACCGAGGATGATGCGGTGGCGCAGGGCATCGGCCGCCAGCTTGATCAGGTCATCGGGGACAATGTAGTCGCGCCCCTCGAGGAAGGCGGCCGCCCGGGCGGCCTGCACCCAGGCCAGCGCCCCACGCGGCGACGCACCGACCAGCACCTGGTCGGCGAGATCCGGATCGAGCTCGCCGACCCGCCGAGTGGCGGCGACCACGTCGACCACCCAGCGCTGCAGGGCCTCGTCGCAGCGCACCTGGCGCACCGATTCGCGCGCGGCGAGCACCTGGTCGACCGTGATGTTCTTCGCCTCGCCCACCGGGTTGGTGCCGAGCGTGCCATCGAGGGTGCGCTTGAGGATGTCGTATTCGTCCTCGCGCTCGGGGTAGTCGAGCGCGACGTGCAGCATGAAACGGTCCATCTGCGCCTCGGGCAGCGGGTAGGTGCCCGACTGCTCCAGCGGGTTCTGCGTGGCCATGACCAGGAACAGCTCGGGCAGATCACGGCTGTGGCCGGCGACCGTGACCTGGCGCTCGGCCATCGCCTCGAGCAGGGCGGATTGGACCTTGGCCGGGGCGCGGTTGATCTCGTCGGCCAGCACGATCTCGTTGAAAAGCGGGCCGGGCTCGAAGGTGAACTCACGGGTCTCGGGGTGATAAATCTCGTTGCCCAGCAAGTCGGCCGGTAGCAGGTCGGGGGTGAACTGGATGCGCTTGAAGTTCGCATGCACGCCCTCGGCCAGCGCCTTGATCGCCGTGGTCTTGGCCAGGCCCGGCAGGCCCTCGACCAACAGGTGGCCACCGGTGAGCAGGCCGATCAGGAGCCGGTCGACCAGCTCGGTCTGACCAACGATGTAGTGGCCCAAGTGGGCGCGGAGGTCCTGGATGGGCATCTGTTCGCTCATGACTCGACTCGGCTCGTCTCGGTTTGGTTGTCATCGATACTGGTCGGCAGGCCCGCCAGCTTCCACTCGGGGAAGCCCGACTCCAGTCGGCGGGTGCGGAACCCGGCCTCGCGCAGTCGCGCGACCGCCTCGAAGGAGAAGGTGCACCAGGGACCACGACAATAGGCGATTACCTCGCGCTCGGGGTCGAGCTCGGCCATGCGTCGCTCCAGATCCCGTACCGAGACGTTGATCGCGCCGGGAATATGCCCGGCCTGGTACTCCTCTTCCGGGCGCACGTCGATCAACGTCACCAGCCCCTTGCGACAGCGCTCGATCAGCTCGTCGGCGGAGACCGGCTCGAGCGCGTCCTGGCGGTGCAGGTGGGCATCGATCATCTCGCGCGCCTCGGCCAGGTGGCGCTCGCCCACGCGACGGAACACATCCAGCAGATCGACCACGTCGTCGGCGGCGATCGAATAGATCACCTGCTTGCCCTCGCGGCGGGCCACCACCAGGCCGGCCTGCTGCATGCGCTGCAGGTGCTGGGAGGCATTGGCCACCGACAGCCCGGCCGCCCGCGCCAGCCCGTCGACCGAACGCTCGCCCTGGGCGAGGTGCTCGAGCAACTCCAGGCGGCGACCGTTGGAAAGCACTTTACCCAGCCGGGCAAACTGATCGTTCAACTGCTGCTTGAAGGCCAAGGGCCACTCCTCGTCTCGATTCGTCCGAATATTCAACCACTCAATTGAATTTGCCACAAGGGAGGCAAAGCTCGATTTGTACGCTTGACATTAATTCAATTGAGTAATTGAATGTTTCCCGTACACATCGCGGAGGACTCCCATGTTCCTGATCCAGCACGCTTGCGAGTTCAGCTCGCTCGCCTATTTGTTCGGCTGCACCGGCAAGGGCCGGGCGATGGCCGTCGACGTGCATCTCGACGATGTCGACGCCTTTGTCGAGATGGCCAAGGAGAAGGGCATAGACATCACCTACGTGGTCGATACCCACGTCCACGCCGATCACAAGACGGGCGGCCCGGAACTAGCCCGGCGCACCGGCGCGGCATACGTGCTGCATGAATTCGCGCCGGTAAAGCACGATTTTCGCGGCGTGGCACATGGCGAGCGGCTGGATCTGGGCAATGTCAGCGCCGAGGTGCTGCACACACCGGGGCACACCGACGACAGCATCTGTCTCCTGGTAACCGACCACTCGCGCACCGACGAGCCGTGGTTCCTGGTCACGGGGCACACCCTGTTCCCCGGCGGCGTCGGCCGCCCCGACCTGCATGGTCGTGAACGCGAGATGGCGGAAAAGCTCTACGACTCGCTCTACGGCCCGATCCTCTCCCTGCCGGATCACATCGAGATCCTCGCTGGCGCCCAGGCCGGCAGCGTCTGCGGTGGCGGCATCAGCGGCAAGCCCATGTCCACGCTGGGCTTCGAGAAGCGCCACAACGATGGCCTGATCCGCGAGCGGCAGCACTTCGTCGAGACCATCGCCTCGATCGAGCTGCCGCCCGTCGAGGAAATCAAGGCGTTCTACGCCTTCAACACCGGGAACTGAACCCGGAACCACAAGGCCTTCGAGCCACCATCCGAGGAGGAATCATCATTACATTCACCCAGACCCTGAAATCCGGCCTGATCGCCGCCAGCCTGGCCCTGGTAGCCAGCGCCCCCGTCGCCGCCGAGGACATCGTGCCGGGCGCGACCGGCCCCACCGGCCAGCCCGTACTGACCTTTATCGGCAAGGAGCCACCGGGCACGCGCTGCAACAACAATCTGCAAGTCGCCGTGCAGGTCGCCAATACCTACCAGGTGCCGATCCAGATCCTGGCCGCCAGCATGGTCGAGGACCTGCCGGCGCCGGCCGTCTACTACGGCGACCAGCTGATCGCCGCCGACGGCGCCGACTACAACGGCATGTCGAGCTACCAGATGGTGGCCGACAGGCTGGAAATGGACGGCGTGCCGAAACATGAATCGGTCGGGCTGATCGGCAACGAGAAGGTAAACAAGGAATTCACCGACCTGCAGTCGATCATCAAATCCGGCGGCAAGTGAGGCGCATGAAAATGAAGAAACTCAAGACCCTGTTTGCCGCACCGATCGTGGCGCTGGCCTTCACCGTCGGCCCGGCGATGGCCGAGAGCGAGGAGCTCATCGACGCCATGGAGGGTTACGTGATGTTCCAGGAATACCACGGCGCGACCATCCGCCCGGAGCAGATCCCGGCCGACCAGTGGGAGAACATCACCGTGGTCGATACCCGGAATGCCGGCCAGTACGAGGAAGACCATATCCCCGGCGCGATCAACATCGAGTGGCGTCAGATCCTGGAGCGCCGCGACGAGCTGCCGAGCGACCAACAGGTACTTGTCTACTGCAACACCGGCAGCCTGTCGGCCCAGGCCGGGCTGATGCTGCGCCTGGCAGGCATGGACAACGTCCGCATCCTCCAGGACGGCTTCACCGGCTTTAACGAGGCCGGCGGCTTCGAGGCCAATGCCCGGGCGCAAGAGGCCGCTCAGGAATAAGCGACCACGCTCCCGCCCCGTTCATTCGGGCGGGGCGTCTTCCCCGATGCGAAGGAACTGAACCGGTCGCATCCGGCAAGACGCTCCCGACACATCAGTCATGACGGACACGAGGTAACCCATGGATATCACTGACCGGGATCTCACCCACGGCATCGCCGCCAACCGCGGCCAGTTCGTCCAGTTCCTGCTGCAGGTGTTCTTCGTCGGCGCCCTGGTGGGCATGACCCGCACGGTGCTGCCGGCACTCTCGGAATCGGATTTCGGTCTGGCCGCGGGGGCGTTCACCCTGCTCGCGAGCTTCGTGGTGATCTTCGGCGTGATAAAGGCCACGCTCAACCTGCTGGCCGGTCGCTTTTCCGACCGCTACGGACGCAAGCGCGTGCTGGTGGCTGGCTGGCTGTTCGCCATCCCGGTGCCGTTCCTGCTCCTGATCGCGGACTCCTGGAGCTGGGTGCTGCTGGCCACGGTCTTTCTGGGCATCAACCAGGGTCTGGCCTGGTCGATGGCGCTCAACAGCAAGCTCGATCTGACCCATGCCCACCAGCGCGGGCTGGTCAACGGCGCCAACGAGTTCGCCGGCTACGGTGGCGTGGCGGTGGCCGGCTTTCTCGCCGCGATTGCCGCCGGGCAGTTCGGCGCGCGCGAGGGTCTGTTCTGGTTCGGGCTGGTCGTGATCGTGCTGGCGCTGGCACTGGCGATCTGGATGGCTCGCGACACCCTCCCCTGGGCGCACGCCCAACAGCAGGCCAGCGGTGGCGGCAAGCCCCCGCCGACCCGCAGGGGACTGGTGTTCTTCGCCCATGCCACCTGGGGCAATCGCAGCCTGCTGGCGATCAACCAGGCCGGGCTGGTGGAGAAATTCACCGACACCATCATCTGGCTGTTCGTGCCCATCCTGCTGGTCGCGCGCGGCGCCGACCTGGTCACAGCCGGCTTCCTGGTCGGCATCTATGGCGTGGTCTGGGGCGCCGGCCAGCTGATCACCGGGCCGGCCTCCGACCGGCTGGGACGGCGCGGCCTGATCGTCGGTGGCATGTGGCTGTGCGGGGCGGGTACTGTCGCGATCGTGTTAACGCACTCGGCCTGGATCTGGGGGCTGGCGCTGGCGGTAACCGGCGTGGGCATGGCAATGCTCTATCCCACCCTGGGCGCGGCGGTCGCCGATCACTGCGAGCCGGTCGAGCGGGCCGGCATTTTGGGCGTGTACCGCTTCTGGCGCGATTTCGGCTACGCCGTCGGCGCCCTGGCGCTGGGTCTGGTGGCGACGCTGACCGGCGGCATCGAGGCCGGCTTCTGGTTCGTCGGCGTCGCGATGGCGCTGTCCGGGCTATGGGTGGCGCTGGGACTCGCGCCGAGCGGCCAGGACCGCTGACCGCCCGGCCGCTCCGTCCAACTGGCATCCTGCTTGCAAATGTGTCCTGACAAGCGCCCCTCCCGACTGGAATCCGGTCCGGGGCGGGCGTATTGTCACTTTCTGACGGGGCGGCCAGGCAGGCCGTGGCCATCTTGGACACAAGGAGTTTTCCATGCAGGTCCGCCATCGCGCCATCCTGACCGGCCTTGCGCTCACACTGCTGCCGGGCATGGGACCGCAGGCGGCTCAGGCCGCCGAGATCACCTATCGCTGGGTCAACGGCGACGGCAATCTGCAACTGAGCGACACCCTACCCTCAGGTGCCGCTGCGCGCGGCTATCAGGTGATCGATCCGCACACCGGGACCGTGATCCGAGAAGTGTCCCCTCGCAAGACGGCCGAGGAGAAGGCGCGCGAAGCGGCCGCGAATGAGACCGCGGCCCGCGCCGAGCGCGAGGCACGGACTCAGGCCGAGCAGGATCGGATACTGCTCTCGCTCTACAACAGCGAGGCCGATCTGCGCCAGGCGCGCGACCAGCGCCTCGACCGAATGGACGGGCGCGTTGCGCAGATGAAAAGCGCGATCGAGCGGATGCAGACGAACATCGACAACGGCCACGACGACCCGCAGTACGTTCGCGATCTCGAGGATCTGCAAGAAGCCGTGGTCGAGGCGCGGGCGGAGCGGAGGGCCGTGGCCGAACGGTTCGAAGCCGACCTCCGGCGTCTGCGACAGCTCAAATCCAACGGCTGATCCACGCCTACCGCTCCCACCGCGGCGGCCTCAACCGCGGATCAGCGTGCCAACCCCCTGGTCGGTGAGCAGTTCGAGCAGCACGGCGTGCGGGACTCGCCCGTCGATGATCTGTACCGTCTTAACCCCTCCGCGCACGGCGTCCAGCGCGAAGTTGATCTTGGGCAGCATCCCGCCGTAGATGGTGCCGTCCTCGATCAGGGCCTCGACATCGCCGGCCGTCAGGCCGGTCAGCAGCTTGCCTTCCTTGTCCAGCACCCCGGCGATGTTGGTCAGCAACAGCAGCTTTTCCGCCTCCAGCACCTGGGCGATCTTGCTCGCCACCACGTCGGCATTGATGTTATAGGCCTCGCCATCCTCGCCCACCCCGATCGGCGCAATCACGGGGATCACGTCGGAGGCGTCCAGAGTTCGCAGTATGCCCGGATCGATGGAGGCCACCTCGCCGACATGGCCGATGTCGATGATCTCCGGCTCCTCGAGTTCCGGGTGGTGGCGGGTGACCTTGAGCTTGCGCGCGCGCACCAAACCGGCGTCCCGCCCGGTCAGCCCCACGGCACGGCCGCCGTGACGGTTGATCAGCGCGACGATGTCCTTGTTGACCAGCCCGCCGAGCACCATCTGCACCACGTCCATGGTTTCGCGGTCGGTCACCCGCATGCCCTCGACGAACTCGCCCTGCTTGCCCAGCCTTTCCAGCAGCTGGTTGATCTGCGGCCCGCCGCCGTGAACGATCACCGGGTTCAGCCCCACCTGCTTCAACAGCACGATGTTGCGGGCGAAGGCATCCTTGAGGTCCTCGTCGACCATGGCGTTGCCGCCAAACTTGATCACCACGGTCTTGTCGAACAAGCGCTGTATGTAGGGCAGCGCCTCCATCAGCACGTCGGCGGTCAGGGCGGGGTCGAATCGGGGCATGTCGGAATCTCTGTGTCCTAAGGGTGGAATCGGGGAAGCACGTCAGTCGCGGCCGGTATGGCCGAAGCCACCCGTGCCGCGTTCACTCTCGGAAAACTCGTCGACCGCCTCGAAGGCCACCTGCACCACCGGCACCACGATCAGCTGGGCGATGCGTTCGCCGACATCGACCTTGAATGCGGTATCGCCGCGGTTCCACATCGAGACGAACAGCTGGCCCTGGTAATCCGAGTCGATCAGTCCGACCAGGTTGCCCAGCACGATGCCGTGCTTGTGGCCCAGCCCCGAGCGCGGCAGGATCATTGCCGCCAGGCCCGGATCGTCGAGGTGAATCGCCATGCCGGTCGGCACCAGCTCGGTCTGGCCGGGCAAGAGCGTCAGCGGCTCCTCCAGGCAGGCACGCAGGTCGAGGCCTGCCGAACCGTCGGTGGCGTAATCCGGGCGCGGAATCTCGTTGCCCAGGCGAGGGTCGAGCCATTTGACCTCAACGCGATGCATCGTCTGAAACCTGTGTGATCTGGTGATAGGTGTCGAAAATATCGGCCGCCAGGCGGCGCTTGTCCGCCTGCGCCAATTCGCGCTCGCCGCCACCCCACAGGAGCAGCAGGGCATTGTCCGGTCGATCGAAGCCCTTGTTGTCGCCCACCTCGTTGGCACAGATCAGGTCCATGCCCTTGGCGAGGCGCTTGGTCTCTGCGTACTCGCGCAGGCGCTCGGTCTCGGCGGCGAAACCGATGACGAAAGGCCGGGCGGGGCGCGCGGCCACGTCGGCGATGATGTCCGGGTTGGGGACCAGCTCGAGGCTCAGCGGCTCGCCGCCTTTCTTGAACTTGTGATCGGCGGGCGCCGCCACGCGGTAGTCGGCCACGGCAGCCGCGCCGACGAAGATATCGATGGAATCGATCGACTCGACCGCCGCCTGCATCTGGGCGGCCGTCTCCACGTCCACCCTGGTGACGCCGAACGGCGTGGGCAGCTTGGAGGGACCGGCGATCAATGTCACGGCGGCGCCCCGACCGGTGGCCTCGGCGGCAATGGCAAATCCCATGCGTCCGGAGGAGCGGTTAGCGATGAAGCGCACCGGGTCGATCGGCTCGCGCGTGCCGCCGGCGGTGACCACCACATGCCTGCCGTCGAGGTCACGCGCACGGCCGGCGATCAAGGCATTGACGATGGCCTCGGGTTCGAGCATGCGCCCCGCGCCGGTCTCGCCGCAGGCCTGGGCGCCCGCGGCCGGACCCAACAGGGTCACACCATGCTCGATTAGCCGGGCACGATTGGCTTGGGTGGCCGGGTGGGCCCACATCTGCCGGTTCATGGCCGGGGCCAGCGCCAGCGGGGCGGCGGTGGCCAGGCACAGCGTGCTGACCAGGTCATCGGCCATGCCGTGGGCCAGCCTGGCGATGGTGTTGGCG
>JBHEOB010000009.1:0-40364 GCA_046261775.1 Guyparkeria sp. | reverse complement strand
GGGCCGGATCGTGCCGGTGGCCATTACCCGGCTGGATATCTCGGCCACCACGTTGCGAGAACTGGTCGACCAGGGCCGTTCGTTGCGCTACCTCGTGCCCGAGCCGGTGCTCCGTCATTTTGCCCGTGGTTGACCGCATCTCCGGATCGACCGACCATTGCCGTTTTTCCCGTCCCGATTTATCTCCCGATTCATTTCATTGGCGGCGGACGCCGCCATGCAACAGGTTTTCTAAATGAGCGCGAATCAAACGCCGTCCACCCGAACCGAGCCCGTCGACCAGACCCCGACGATGCCGGCCGACGAGATCCTCAAGCACGTCGTCGAGGCGCTCGAGGGCATCAAGGCCGTGGATCTGGTCACCCTCGACGTGCGCGAGCGCTGCAACTTCACCGATTACATGGTGTTCGCGTCCGGCACCTCCGATCGCCACCTCAAGGCGATGGCGCAGGAAGTGGTCAAGGCCCTCAAGGAAAAGGGCATGCGCCCGATGAACGTCGAGGGTGACGACACGCCGCAGACCGAGTGGGTGCTGGTCGACTTCATCGACGTGATCGTGCACCTGATGATGCCCGAGACCCGGACGCTTTATCAGCTCGAGAAGCTCTGGTCGGCACCGGCCGCCGACCCCTCCGCCTCGGGATCGTAGTTCGGGGTGCGGATCGAGCTGATCAGCGTCGGTCACAAGTTGCCCGGCTGGGCCGAGGAGGGCACGCAGACCTACCTCAAGCGCCTGCCCGTCGGCTGCCCGGTGCGCCTGACCGAGATCCCGGCCGCCCCGCGCGGCAAGAATGCCGACATCGATCGGGTCAAGACGATGGAGGCCGAGCGGATCGAGCGGGCCATCCCCAACGGGGCACGCGTCATCCTGTTCGATGAACGCGGCCGCGACCGCGACACGCGACAGTGGGCCGCCTCGATGGGCGACTGGCTGGTGGATGGGCGCGACGTCGCCCTGGTCATCGGCGGGCCGGACGGCGTGGCCAAGTCCCTGCGCCAACGTGCCGACGAGACCTGGCGTCTATCGGCGCTGACCCTGCCGCATCCATTGGTGCGGGTGCTGGTGGCCGAACAGCTCTATCGCGCCTGGTCGTTGCACCAGAACCACCCCTATCACCGCGAGTGATCCCTGCATCACGAGTGATCCCTGAGTGATCCCTGGGCAAGGCGGATCTGGGCCCGCCGTCAGCCCAAGCGATGAGGCGGACCCACGGGCCGGCCTGAGCCGTTAGAATGTAACGATGACCTCAGATCCCCTCCCGATTCCCGCTTTGTGGCTGGCCAGCGGTTCGCCTCGCCGGCGGGACCTGCTCGAACAGGCCGGGTTCGTCATTGCGGGCCGGGCGCGTCCACCCGGCGAGGTCGACGAGTCGCTGTTGCCGGAAGAAACGGCCGATACGGCAGTCCTCCGACTGGCACGGGTCAAGCTCGACGCCGCGCTGGCGGTGCCGCCATTGTCCCCCGGTTCCGTGTTGCTCGCCGCCGACACGCTGGTGGCGGGTCCCGATGGATATCCGATGGGCAAGCCCGTCGACGCGGCTGACGCCGAGGCCATGCTCGCCACCCTGAGCGGGCAATGGCACCGGGTGATTACCGCGGTGGCCGTCGGTGACGGCGAGCACCGGCGCGACGGGGTGGTCGCCTCGTGGCTGCGTTTCACGCGGCTTTCATCGGCGACGATCCGGGCTTATGTGGCAACCGGCGAGCCTCTGGACAAGGCGGGCGGCTATGGTCTGCAGGGACGCGGCGGCAGTTTCGTCGAGGCGATCGAGGGCGATTGCAGCGCGGTGGTCGGATTGCCCCTGGCGCTCACCTGCCGCTTGCTGGCGAGATTCGGGATCCGCCCGGCGTGGATGGCTGGTGAGCATCGTCGGGTCGATTGGATTGGGACGAAACGGAACAACCACGAGAATTGAGCCATGAGTGAAGAAGTCCTGATCAACATCACCCCGCAGGAGACCCGCATCGCGATGGTCGAGAACGGGGTGCTCCAGGAGATCAACATCGAGCGCTCCCGCTCGCGCGGCATGGTGGGCAATATCTACCGCGGTCGCGTGACCCGGGTCCTGCCGGGCATGGAGGCCGCCTTCATCGACATCGGCGAGGAGCGAGCGGCCTTCCTGCATGTCTCCGACGTCGAATTGTCGATTTCCGCCGAATCGGAGGCGGAAGTGGAGTCGGTGACGCCCTCGATCGAGACCTTGCTGCGCACAGGCCAGAACCTGCTGGTGCAGGTGATCAAGGACCCCATCGGTACCAAGGGCGCGCGCTTGACCACCGAGATCACCATCCCGTCGCGCTACCTGGTGTATGTGCCCAACGGCCGCAATATCGGTGTCTCCAGCCGCATCGAGGACAAGGCCGAACGCGACCGTCTCAAGACCGGGCTGGCCGCACTGATCCTGGAGGAGGAGGGGGCCGTCGAGGGTGTTGGGGGATTGATCCTGCGCACCGCAGCCGAGGGGGTGGAGGAAGAACAGCTGCGCCACGACTTCCGTTTCCTGCGCCGGTTGTGGAGCAACCTGGCCGAGCGTCGTCAGCAGATGACCGAGCCGGGGCTCGTCTACGAGGACCTGCCGCTGGCGCTGCGCACGCTGCGCGACACGCTGGGCCAGTTCGTCGAGAAGATCCGCATCGACTCGCGCGAGACCTACCACCGCGCCATCGCCTTCTCCGAGGAGATGGTCCCGGACATCCTGCCGATCGTCGAGCACTACCCGGGTGAGCGGCCGATCTTCGAGCTGCACAACATCGAGGAAGAGATCCAGCGAGCGCTGGAAAAACGGGTGGCGCTCAAGTCCGGCGGCTACATCGTCATCGACCAGACCGAGGCGATGACGACCATCGACGTCAATACCGGCGCCTTCGTCGGTCACAAGACGCTCGAGGAGACCATCTTCAAGACCAACCTCGAGGCGGCCGCGGCGATCGCGCGCCAGCTACGCCTGCGCAACCTCGGCGGGATAATCATTATCGACTTCATCGACATGGCCGAGCCGGAGCATCGCGTGCAGGTGCACCAGGCGCTCAACCGGGCGCTCGAGCGCGACCACGCCCGCACCAAGGTCTGTGATGTCTCCACGCTCGGACTGGTCGAGATGACCCGAAAGCGCACCCGCGAGTCGCTCGAGCACGTGCTCTGCGAGACCTGCCCGGTCTGCGCTGGGCGTGGCTCGGTCAAGACAGCCGAGACGGTCTGCTACGAGATCTTCCGCGAAGTGACCCGCGATGCCCGCCAGTACCAGCCCAAGGCGATGCTGGTGATCGCCAGTGCCTCGGTGATCGACCGCCTGCGCGAGGAGGACTCCACCTCGCTGGCCGAGTTGCAGGAGTTTATCGGTGTGCCCCTCAAGCTGCAGATCGATCTGCATTACCTGCCGGAGCAGTACGATATCGTTCTGATGTGATCGGAGCGGAGTCGGGCACGGAACTGACTGGGAGGGGGTGGTGATCAGTGAAGCCAGCGTAAAACGCGAACGACGTCTCCGGCAGGTCCTGCGTCGCCTGCTGATGATGGTGGCCGTTCTGCTGGTGCTGGTCGCCGCACTGAGCGCCGTCTCGCGGGCGCTGCTCCCCTGGGTGGAGCGCTATCAGCCAGACTTCGAGGAAATCGTCAGCGAGGCGCTCGACGTGCCGGTGCGTTTCGGCAGCCTGGATCTGCGCTGGCAGGGCTACCAGCCGCAAGTGGTCTTTCGCGACGTGCGCATCGATGCCGGCCCGCGGGCCGATTCGTTGAGCCTGGGGCTGTCGTGGTGGCGCAGCCTGGTCGAAAGGCGACTGGTCGCCGACAAGATCACGCTCGATGCCCCCCGCTTCACCCTGATCCGCGATCGCGCAGGCTGGTCGGTGGCCGATCTCTCCCTGGAAGGACGGACGGGGGTCACCCCCCAGCGCGTTTCCTGGACGGAAGTGGAGGATCAGCTGGCACGCCTGGGGCACCTGTCGGTGCGGGATGCGGTGGTGGAATTCCGTGACCCCAGTGGCCGCAGCGACCGGCTGATGCTGGACCTGGCCGCCGAGCTCGATCGCGAGCACTGGCGTGCGTCGGGCAATGCGCGTCTCGAGGGCATCAGCGACGAACCGATGCGGGTGGCCGGCGAGGGACGCTTCGGCGAGCAAAGCTGGGTGTCGCTGTTCCTGCAGGTGAGCGACTGGCGGTTGCCCGAGGTGCAACGGCGTCTGGACCGGTATGGCGGACCTACGGTGCAGCGCACGCTGGGTGGTTGTCCGGGCGACGGCAACCCGGCGCGTTGTGAAGTGGGGATGCCGCGTGTCGATGCCGGTCGTCTCGATGGACGGCTATGGTTGGAGTGGCAGGACACGCGTCTGACCGACTTCACGGTGCAGGCAGACGTGAGGGATCTCGCCGTGACCCGGGAGCGGCTCCTGGGCGAGGACGACGCGCGTCAGGCATCGCTCGCCCGCGTGTCGACGACCCTCGCCTGGGGGCGTGATGCCGACGGCTGGCACCTGGATGCCAACGAGGTGCAGGTCAGACCGTCGCGCGAGGAAATGTTGCCCACCGAGTTCCTGCACATGCAGGCGGTGGGCGAGGATCTCTGGTTTGCCACCAATCACGCCGATCTGGGTCATCTGGCAGTTTGGCTCGCCGCTGCGCCGTTGCCGACGGATTTCCTCGAATTGGTCGGCCAGAGTGTCCCACGTGGCCAGGCACGTGATGTGCGCCTGCGCTTTACCGACGGCGAACTGGTGGAAGGCTTTCTGGACCTGAAGGGCTTCGGCAACACCAGCGGTGTGCCCCTGCGACCGGTCATCGGTACCCGTGCAGGCCAGGGCGGCGCGGACCTGACTCTCTATCGCCAGCCGGGCGGCTGGCTTGCCCGGGTCGACCAGCGGGATCTCGTGCTCGCGGTCCCCGGGATGTTCCGTGAACCGGTCGGTATCGATCACCTCAGGGGCGATCTCTACTGGTTCGATCCGGTCGGCTCGGCCCGAGAGTCCCGGCAATCGTCGACGGGGCTCTCCCTGTTCAGTCCCAACCTCGTGCTGGCCTCTCCCGGACTCGATCTGGCCGGGCGCTTTCTCTACCGACAGGCGGGGGATGGACAGCCGGGCTATCTCGGCATCGACAGCGGTTTTGCCGTCGATGACAGCCGTCAGGTACCGGGTGTGCTGCCACGCCACGTGATCGGGCCGCGGACACTCGACTGGCTGGATGCCGCGCTCGAGGGCGAGGGTGCGCGTGGGCGCATCGACGAGGGGCGCTTCACCTTCCACGGCGACCCGGCCCGCGCGCCGTTCACGGACGGGGGCGGCTACTTCTCGATCGTGTTCGACTACCATGACGTGACCTTGCCTTACCGAACGGGCTGGCCGGCATTGACCGACGCGAGCGGCAGCATGGCCTTCGTCAACAAGCAGTACCACGTCGATGTCGAGCGGGGCCAGGTCGGGCCGATACCGGTCGGCGATTCGCGGGTGAGTATCTTCGATCTCAAGCAACCCAAGCTCCAGATTACCGTGGATCGGTCGGTCGAAAGCGGCGTGCTGCTCGACGGCCTGGGCCAGACGCCCCTTATCGACGCCAGCGCATTCGATGTCGTGTCGGCCCGCGGCGAAGGACGATTCACCCTGGATGTGCTGATCGGCCTGACTTCGGGCTCGCCGCCGCCGTCCGCCACCGGGTCGTATCGCTTTGCCGGCCACCGACTCTCGGTGGCGGACAAGCGGTTCGTGTTCGAGGATGTCAGCGGCCTGCTGCGTTTCGACGGGCCCCGTCTCTCGGCCGAGGCACTCACGGGGCGTTTTCTCGGTCAGCCATTCCGTGCTCGGGTCGATCGGCTTGCCGAACGGCCTGCCACCCGCATCCGGGCCGATGCCCCCTTCACACCGGCTGAACTGGCCTCGGTGCTGGGCGAGGTTGGTCAGGCGGCGGTGGCCAAGGCGTTGATCGGACGGCTCGAGGGCGAGACGGACGTGAAAGTGCGCGTGGACGTGCCTCATGGCGGGGGTGGCGTGGACGTGCAGGTGGAGACGGATCTTGCCGGTTGGCAGAGCCGCCTGCCGGCACCACTGGAGAAGACCGCCACGGCCAGCTGGCCTCTGGCCGTCGACATGCAGGTGCGCGGTGGGGGTCTGCAGACCCTGTCCGCTCGCCTGGAGGGCAACCAGACCTGGCTCGCCGACCTTGGCTTCGGCGCCGACGGGGCATTGGGGCGCAGCCATATCGGCAACCGCCCGCCGGACCAGGTGCCGACCGACGCAGGGGCGTCGGCAAGTCACCACGTCGGCGTGACCCTGGATCGACTCGCGCTTGATCCTTGGCTCGATTGGTGGGGGTCGGTCGAGGCCACCGGCGGTGGCGAGTCCGGTGGTCAACCGGCCGGGTCGTGGTGGGTGGATGCCCGTATCGGTCGATTGAGCCTGGGGGACTGGTGGCTTAATCAGGTCACCGCCGGCTGGAGGGCCCGTGACGACGGTTGGTGGCTGGGTGTCTCGGGAGAGGAGAACCGCGGCGAGTTGCGGTTCACCGCCGGCGGGACCGCGCCGGGTGGCCGTCTCGATGGACAGTTCGACCGGCTACGCCTGCATCGCGACTCGTCCGAGGAAATAAGGGACCCGGCACCGCCGCAGGCCTGGGATCTGGCTGCTCTGCCGGTCACCAGCCTTGCCGTCGACGCGCTAGTGGTCGACGAACTTCGCCTCGGCAGGTTGAGTGTCGAGTCGCTGCCCGAGGACAGCCATCATCGAATCGACCGGATCGACTGGCAGCCGGTGCCGAGTCTGAGCGTGTCAGGGAGTGGTCGTATCGAGGACGGCGTTAGCGAGGCCCCCCTAGGCCAGCGCACGCGACTGTCCCTATCGATCGACGGTAGCGACCTGGGTGCGGCAATCGAGGTGATAAACGGGGAGTCGCCCATCCAGGGCGGTGCGGTCGACGAGGGCCAGGTGACCCTCGCCTGGCCGGGCAACCCGACGAGTTTCTTTGTCGGTCGGGCGGCCGGCAATGGCCGATTCGCAATCTCCGAGGGTCAACTGAGGGGCATCGATCCGGGTGCCGGCAAACTGGTCGGGCTGATGAGCCTGGGGGCCCTTACCGATCGGCTGCGCCTGGACTTCCGCGACGTCACCCGCGAGGGATTGTATTTCGAGACACTGGCCGGCCAGTGGCGGCTGGACAGGGGGCGCCTGATTGTCGATCCGCTCGAGATGACCAATCCGTCGCTGAGCGCACTGATCGACGGCGAACTGCAAATGGTCGACCGTCGTCTCGACCTGACCGCCCGGATCTACGCCGACTTCGGCATGCTGTTGCCGCTGATTGGCACGGTCGCCGGTGGGCCGCTCGTCGGTGGGGCCGTGCTTGCCCTGCAGGAAACCTTCCGACAACTGGACGAGGCCCCCGAGCCGTCTGTCACCTACCATATCGGGGGGGCGTTCGATCAACCCGAGGTCACTCGGGGGAGCAAGCCAAGAGGTGCCGATGAGTGAGTCGAAACCGACCGTCGCCGTCGTTCAACTGAACGGCCGTGCCGACTGGAGCGCCAACCGCCCGGTGGTCGAGGCATTGATCGCCGAGGCGGCCGAGGCCGGCGCGGTCGTGGTGATGTTGCCGGAGAACCTGCTCGCCATGCCCGCCGACCCGCGTGAGCTGGTCGCGATGGCGGCGAGCGACACGCCGCGCGCCGTCGACGACCTGACCGCGTGGGCCAGGCGAGACGGGGTCTGGCTGGTAGCCGGTACGCTGCCGTTCGTGCCCGATGAGCCGGCCAACGCCGACCGCGTCGCGGCGCGCACCCTGGTGATCGACGCGGCCGGCGCGGTGGCCGCCCATTACGACAAGATTCACCTGTTCGACGTGGTGTTGCCCGACGGCGAGAGCTACCGCGAATCGAACACCTTCGTCGCCGGCAACCGGCCGGTGGTGGTCGACACGCCGGCTGGCCGGCTTGGGCTTGCGACCTGTTTCGATCTGCGTTTCCCGGAGATGTTTGCCCACCTGGCCGAGGCCGGCGCGGACTGGTTCTGCCTGCCGTCGGCCTTCACCCGGGCCACCGGCCAGGCGCACTGGCACGTGCTCTTAAGGGCGCGGGCGATCGAGAACAGCGCCTGGGTGGTCGCCGCAGCCCAGGTCGGGCGGCACGCCGACGGGCGGGACACCTTCGGTCACAGCCTGATCGTCGACCCCTGGGGGCAGGTGCTGGAGGATGCGGGGGACACCGCCGATTGCGTCCGCCTCGCCTCGCTCGATTACCCCTGGCTGGCCGGGTTGCGGGAACGTTTCCCCGTGCGACGGCTTCATCGCCCGGATCTGTTTTCCAGGGGTGGCTGAGCCCATGGCGCAAATCGCGCTTGGCCTTTACCATGACGTATCGAATCCCCGCCCGGTCGGCCAAGCCGCCCAGGCGCCCATACCGGATAATTGAGACAAGTATGACCGTACAGACCGACGACCTGCGTATCGAGGAGATCCACCAACTCAACCCGCCCGAGGTCTTCCGGAGCGAGTACCTGCTTTCAGAACAGGGGGCGGAGACAGTCGATCACGCGCGCCGGACCATCCAGGACATTCTCGATCGTCGAGATGACCGGCTGATGGTGGTGATGGGGCCGTGCTCGATCCATGACGTCGATGCCGCGCGCGAGTATGCCGCCCGCCTGCGCGAGTTGGCCGACGAGGTCAAGGACGACGTGTTCCTGGTGATGCGGGTCTACTTCGAGAAGCCGCGCACCACGGTCGGCTGGAAGGGCCTGATCAACGACCCGGATCTCGACGGCAGCTTCAACATCAACAAGGGGCTGGGCGTGGCCCGCCACCTGCTGGTCGACCTGGCCGAGATGGGCGTGCCCACGGCCACTGAATACCTCGACCTGATCAGTCCGCAGTACATTTCCGACTCCATCTCCTGGGGGGCGATCGGCGCGCGGACCACCGAATCGCAGGTGCACCGCGAGCTGGCCTCGGGGCTGTCCTGCCCGGTGGGTTTCAAGAACGGTACCGACGGGGGGCTGCGCTCGGCCCTCGACGCGATTCGCGCCTCGGCCCGGCCGCATCACTTCCTGTCGGTGACCAAGGCGGGTCGCTCGGCGATCTTTGCCACCAGCGGCAATCCGGACTGCCACATCATCCTGCGTGGTGGTCGCAGCACCAACTACGACGCCGCCAGTGTCAGCGAAGCGCTCGAGCAGTTGCGCCAGACCGAGATGCCCGAGCGCCTGATGGTCGACTTCTCGCACGCGAACAGCCAGAAGCAGCACGCCCGCCAGATTCAGGTGGCCGAGGACGTCGCCGGGCAGATCGCCGGCGGCAATGCCGGCATCGTCGGTGCGATGATCGAGAGCCACCTGGTCGCCGGGCGTCAGGACGCGGTTGCCGGCAAGCCGATGACCTACGGCCAGAGCATCACGGATGCCTGTATCGGCTGGGATGACAGCCGTGCCGTGATCCATCGCCTGGCCGAGGCGGTGCGGATTCGCCGCGCCGGCGGTGGTGTGCTTGACGAGTTGCCCGAGCATGGCTGAGCGGTGGGACAGCCCGTTACCGGCCGGTGGAGTTGGGCGTGCTGCCGGGTTCGGCTTGTTGCTAGCCTTTTCGTTGCCGCTGCTTGGCGGGCTTTCAGGTGCGGCGGCCGCGACCGCAAGCGAGGTCGAGACCCTGATCGAGTCGGTCGATGAGCATGCCATGGGCATCGATCGGTTGACGGTAGCGCCGGCCGGGGCCTGGGTGAGCCGATCACTCACGGCCGACGCGCTCGGGGATATCGACCAGGCCGAATCACTGGTGCTGGATCGTGAGCCGGCGGTACAGGGCGGCCGGCTCTGGATCGGTGGCCTGCCCGCCGGTCTCGACGGCGACTCCTTGCGGGTGAGCGGGGCGATGGTGGATGCGCAGGCCGGCGTTCGTCTCGAACGCGAGGTGATCGGCGAGACGCCGCGCTATCGGCGCTTGTCCGTGCGCCTGGGCGAGCTTCGGACAGAGGCCCGCGCGGTGTCGGTCGACTTGGAAGAGAACGCGCTGCGTCGCCAAATCGCCAGGGACCAGTTGTCCGGCTTGTCGTCTACCCGTGAGGATCTGACCGACCTCTGGCGGGACGGCGGGGCGGTCGACGCCCTGATCTCGCGGTTGACCGAAGAGCGCCGAGCACTGCTCGATCGTCAGGCGGCGATCGAGAAGGATATCGACGCCCTGCGCTCGGCCCTCGATCAGCTGGCGGGGCAGTCGCCCGGCTGGCGGATCGGTGTGGCCCTCAACGAAACGGACCTCGAGTCGGACGCCGTGGCATTGCGCCTGGAGTATCGAGTCGCCAACGCCGGCTGGGAACCGGTCTACCGCGCGGAGCTCGACAGCGCGGAGCGCCAGCTCGATTGGCGCATGACCGCTCGCGTGCATCAGCAGACCGGCGAGGACTGGCCGGCCGTGCCGATGGCGCTGGTGACCAGCGACCAGCGACGTTTCTATCCGGTGCCGGAGTTGTCGCCCCTGACCATCGGTTTCGTCGATCCGGACAAGGGCGATCCGGTTCGTCCTCTTGCAAGGGGTGCGATGATGAGCAGCGATGCGATGGGTGCGTCCGAGGCGGCGAGGGTCGAGGACGAGTCCGGCTTTGCGACGCAGATTGCCGTGAACAAGCCGGCGAGGATTCCGAGTGGTGAGGGGGGAGTCAATCTGGCGGTGCTGGAACAGCGGCACGATGTCGAGATGTCGTTGCGGGTCGCGCCGCAATCCAGTCGCGATGCGGTGGTCGTGGGGCAATTCGTGCCCAGTATCGTCAATCCGTTGCCGGCCGGACGCTGGGAAATCCATCGGGATGGCCAGCAACAGGCAAGTACGTCACGTCCGGCCCTCAAGCCGGACGAGTCGGTCGAGTTGAGTTTCGGTGTCGACCCCAGGTTGGTGGTCGACTACCAGGCACCGCCAGACGAGCGGGCCGGGCACGGGCTGATCGGCAAGTTCCAGCAGATCGAACGTCGTCGGCATGTCACGGTGACCAGTCGCCATCGGGGGCCGGTTCCGGTGGTGGTGCTGATGCGCCTCCCGACAGCGCTGGATGCCGATATCGTCGTCGAGCCGCTGGCGGACACGGACAAGGCCGCTGAACGCGGGTTCGACGAGCAGAAGGGGGTCTGGGCCTACCGGCGCGAGCTGGCCCCCGACCAGTCCTGGCAGATCGACTTCGGCTATCGCGTCCGTTGGCCCGACGGCAAGCAAATTTCACCGTTTTGACGCTCGCGGCCTGACGACTCCTGATCGGTCCGTCACCGGCCTGGGCGATGGCCTTTCGGAACCATTACCTCCACGGACAAGGATCTACCACGAACATGCTTGAACTCGTTCTGGCCGGTGGCGGCATGATGCTGCCCATCATCATCGCCTCGGTGATCGCGCTGGCGATCATCTTCGAGCGTCTCTACACCCTGCGGCGGGCGCGCATCATGGGTGGCGATCCGGTCGACATGGTCCGTTCCTGGCAGGGGCAGGGTGGGATTACCCAGGCGCGTCTGGACGAGCTGGGGCGGGTCTCGCCGCTGGGACGGATCCTCGCCGAGGGGCTGGTTGGCAGTCATTCCCCCGACGGCATGCGGGTGCGCATCGAGGATGCCGGCCGGCAGGTCGCCCACCAGATGGAGCGCTACCTCAACACGCTGGGTACGATCGCGCTGATCGCCCCGCTGCTCGGCCTGCTGGGGACGGTGATCGGCATCATCGATGTCTTTCAGGCGATCACGGCTCATGGCGGGGCCGGGGCGGTGGCGCCGGAACTGTTGGCCGGCGGGATTGCCAAGGCGCTGATTACCACCGCCGCCGGCATCATGGTCGCGGTGCCGGCGTTCATCTTTCATCGCTACTTCCGCGGCCTGATCGACGAACTGGTGATCGACATGGAGGTCGAGGCGATCCGCCTGGTCGACATGATCTACCCGGCGGGGATGGGCCGGAGGCAGTCGGCATGAACTTTCGGCAACGATCGCGCGAACCGTTGGAGCTCAACCTGATCCCGTTGATCGACGTGGTCTTCATGCTGCTGATCTTCTTCATGCTGACCACGACCTTCGTGCACGACCGCGCCCTGAAAGTGGACCTGCCGGTTTCGGAATCCGGCAGCAGTGAGCGCGCCGAACTGGAGAACCACGTGATCGAACTCGATGCTCGCGGCGAAATCGCCGTCGACGGCGAGCGTGTGTCCGAGCACCAACTGCCCGGAGTGCTCGCCGAGCTTGCCGGTGACGGCCGACCGGTGGTGCTCTGGGCGGATGCCCAGGTGGTCAATCAACGGGTGGTGACGGTTCTCGACCAGGCCCGTCGCGCCGGCATCGAGAGGATCGGTATGGGGACCACGCCGCCACGATGAATCCCGATTCGCTAAAGCAGAGGGCTAACGCCACCGCCGGCTGGGAGACCTACCGTCGGCTGCTCAACTACACCTGGCGCTATACCAAGGTGCTGGTGATCGCCATTATCGGCATGGTGGTCGCGGGGCTCTCCGAGGTGGGTTTCGCCGCCCTGATGAAGCCGCTGCTCGACGGCAGTTTCGTCGAGCGTGACCCGACCCTGGTCACCTGGATGCCGGTGGCCCTGCTGGGGGTGTTCGTCTTTCGCGTGATCGGCGAGTTCGCCTCCAACTACGGCATGGCCTGGGTGGGGCGCTCGGTGATCCGTGACCTGCGCCACGATACCTTCGCCCAGGTGCTGCATCTGCCGCCGCGCTACTTCGACCGGGTGCCGTCGACCGAGGTCCTGACCCGGTTGAACTACCAGAGCGAGCAGGTCTCCCAGGCCGCCTCCAACGCACTGACCATCCTGATCCGCGACAGCGTGACGGTGATCGGTCTGCTGGTGTGGATGATGTATCTCTCCTGGCAGTTGACCCTGTTCATCCTGGTGCTGCTGCCGATCCTGGTGGGCATGGTCGCCGGCATCTCGAAGGCATTCCGCCGTTATGCCCGGCGCATCCAGGAATCGATGGGCAAGGTCTCGCACGTCGCCGAGGAGACCATCAGCGGGCATCGCGTGGTCAAGCTCTACGGTGGTGAGGATTTCGAGAGCGCCCGCTTCGACCGCCAGAACCAGTACAACTTCCGCGCCTTCATGAAGATGCAGGCGGTGCAGGCGGCCTCCTCGCCGCTGACCCAGTTCGTGCTCGCCATCGGCGTGGCCGGGGTGGTGTGGTTCGCGACAAGCGGCGATCGCATGGACGACATCACTGTCGGTACGTTCGTCTCCTTCATCACCGCGCTGGCTATGACTCTGGCGCCGGCCAAGCGCCTGATCAATCTCAATGCCATCATCCAGAAGGGCATCGCCGCGGGCGAGAGCCTGTTCGCCCTGCTCGACGAGCCGCGCGAAGCGGAGTCGGGCACCCAGTCGGTCGACCGGGTCAGCGGCCGCATCGGCATGCAGGATGTCTGGTTGAGTTACCGGGACCCCGCGCCGAGCGAGCGGGACGACCCGGACTGGGTGTTGGGCGGGGTGACCCTCGAGATCGCCGCCGGCGAGACAGTGGCCTTCGTCGGCCAGTCCGGGGCGGGCAAGTCGAGCCTGATGGGCGCGTTGCCACGTTTCGTCGAGATCCAGCAGGGCGCGATCCGCCTGGGCGATTACCGCCACGACGAGTTGCCGCTGGCCGACCTGCGCCGCCAGTTCGCCTATGTCTCGCAGGAGACAGTCCTATTCAACACCACCATCGCGGCGAACATCGGTTACGCCGACGGGGCGGACTTCGACATGGAACGGGTGCGCGAGGCGGCGAAGGCCGCGTTCGCCGACCAGTTTATCGAGCAATTGACCGATGGTTTCGAGACCAATATCGGGGAGAACGGCGTGCTGCTCTCGGGCGGTCAGCGCCAGCGGATCGCGATTGCCCGGGCGCTGTACCGTGATGCCCCGATCCTGCTGCTCGACGAGGCAACCTCGGCGCTCGATACCCGCTCGGAGGGCTTCATTCAACGCGCGTTGGAGAATCTCACGAGCGGGCGGACCACGCTGGTGATCGCCCATCGCCTGTCGACCATCGAGCATGCCGATCGCATCGTGGTGATGGAAGGCGGTCGGATCGTCGAGCAAGGTCGTCATGAGGAACTGCTCGCCGCCGATGGCGCCTACGCCGGTCTGTACCGGCTTCAATTCGCCGACCAGGCCGGCTGATGCGCTATCCCGGCTTCTGGCAACGGCGCGGCCTGCTGGCGCGACTGCTCTGGCCATTGGGTCGACTGGTCTGTGCCCTGGCCGACCGACGTCGTCGGCGGGAGGCCAGCCACTATCCGGAGTGCCCGGTAATCGTGGTCGGCAACCTGACCGTGGGCGGCACCGGCAAGACACCGGTGGTGATCGCGCTGGTCGAGGCGCTTCGTGCCGCCGGTTACACCCCTGGCGTCATCAGTCGGGGTTTCGGTGTGAAGGTCGGGATCGAGCCAGTCGATCTCGCCGAAGCGGTCGACCCGTCGAGTTGCGGTGACGAGCCCTGGCTGATTCATCGGCGCATCGGTGTGCCGGTGATGGTTCACCCGTACCGGCGCGAGGCGGCACGACAGATCAGGGCACGCTACCCCGAGATTGACGTGATCGTCAGCGACGACGGGCTGCAACACCACCGGCTGGCGCGCACGATCGAGTGGGTGGTCATTGACGGCCAGCGTGGACTGGGCAACGGCTGGTGCCTGCCCGCCGGACCGCTGCGCGAGTCGGCGGACGTGATGGGCGAAGTCGATGCGGTGCTGGTCAACGGCGCCGAACCGGAGTGTTTCGGGGCCGGTGCGCGGGGCGCTCCGGCCTGGCGGGTCGACTTCGAGCCGCAGGTTCTGCTCGATCTATTCGACCGCACCGAACGGCCGATCACGGAACTCGTCGATCAGGAGGTGATCGCCCTGGCCGGGATCGGTAATCCGGCGCGCTTTTTCGGCATGATCGAGGCCCAGGGAGGGTTGGTCGAGGCCCATGCGCTGGACGATCACGCCGCGCCCACCCGCTCGCAGGCTCGGGCGTGGCTGGCCGATGGCCGACCGGTTGTCATGACCGAGAAGGATGCGGTCAAATGGCCCGAGCCGCCGACGGGCGTCGGCCAGGTGCTGGTGGTGTGCGGCGGCATCGAGTTGCCAGCCACACTGCTCGAACAGACACTGGAAAAACTCAAACCCCGGAACCCGGATGCCCCGTAACCCGGATATCCCCAAAACAAGTCATCCCGCGCGCCCGGCTCGACACGGCCCGCGGCCCGACGACCCCAAAAGGTGAAAACGCCAATGGACAAGAAGCTGCTCGATATCCTTGTGTGTCCCGTGACCAAGGGGCCGCTGATCTACGACAAGTCGAACGACGAACTGATCTCGTTGTCGGCCCACCTGGCCTTCCCGGTTCGCGACGGCATCCCGGTCATGCTGGAGGACGAGGCACGACACCTGACAGACGAGGAGTACCAGGCCTGGCGCAAGAAGCACCCAGCACGGGGAGAGTCGGGCACATGATGGCCGAGTCCGACTGGATTATCATTCCGGCGCGGCATGATTCCAGTCGCCTGCCGGGTAAGCCGCTGGCGGACATCGGCGGCCGGCCGATGATCCACTGGGTCTATGAGCGCGCGGTGGCCGCGGGCAGCGAGCACGTGGTGATCGCCACCGACGACGAGCGAATCCAGGAGAGTGCCGACGAGATTGGTGCACGGGCCGTGCTGACTAGCGAAGGGCACGAGTCGGGCACCGACCGGCTGGCCGAGGTGATCGATTTCCTCGAACTGCCGGACGAGACGGTGGTGGTTAACCTGCAGGGCGACGAGCCGATGATGCCGCCCGTGCTGCTCGCCCAAGTGGCCAATCTCCTGCGCGCCAAGCCCGAAGCGGCGATGGCGACCCTGATGGTGCCGATTGCCGGGCGCCAGGAGTTTCTCTCGCCGGACGCGGTCAAGGTGGTCGCCAACGAGCGGGCCGAGGCGATGTACTTTTCGCGCGCGCCGATCCCGTTTCACCGCGACGGGGTGCCCGAGTCGGGCGAGGCCGGCATCTTCGGTTTCCGCCATCTCGGTCTGTACGCCTACCGAGCGGGCTTCCTGCGCCGTTTCGTTCAGGCAGGCAGTCCGGAGATCGAGCGCCTGGAGAAGCTAGAGCAGCTGCGGGCGCTGTCGATGGGCGAGACCATCGCAATCGAGATCGCCGAGGTCACGCCGCCGTCGGGCGTGGATACGCAGGCGGATCTCGAGCGGGTGCGGGCGCTGATGGTCGAACGACCGGCCGACTGATCAGTCCGGCGGGCTCTGATCGGATTCGCTCGTGTTCGGCTTCTTGCGCTTGAGGTAGATGAAGCCCGCGACGCCCCAGCCGACAAGGAACAGCACCCCGGCGCCGTGACCCAGCCAGAGCGTCGCGGCGAGAATGCTGCCCACGATCAGGGCAATAATCAGGAACTCTAAAGTGCTGCGCTGGATGACCATCGGGTTCGGGCTCGTTATCGACGTGTCTGGTGGCTATCGAGGAATTCGGTATCCTCGTCGCGATAGGCAGGCTGGCAGATACACAGCAGCCGCAGCGGGACCTCGCTTTTCGCTTCGATCCGGTGCGGCTGGCCAGGGGCGATGCGGATGATATCACCGGGTACCACCGCAAAGTGCTCCGTCCCCAGCTCCATCACGCCGGCGCCGTCGATGATCTGATAGACCTCCTCGGCAATCGGGTGGCGGTGCAGCCGGGTCGACTCGCCGGGCTCGACGCGCGCCTCGGCAACGCTCAGGCGCTCGATGGCGTGACGGGACGGGTGCAGCAACTCGCGCACGCTCGACCCGTCGGGCGCGTTGATCGGCTCGACGCGGCTTCTGTGATTGAGGTAGCTCGAGCGGTCCGGTCCCGTGCGGCGTTTCGCCATCGACTTGCTCTCCTCTGCGAATCCATTGAACAAGGGCGGATCATGACAGAAATCTCCTCCAATCTCCCCGAGACCGGGCCGGCGTCGCTCGACGACGAGACTCTCTACGCCGAGCTGCTCGGCCAGACGGCCCGGGTCGAATGGGCGGAACTCGAACGCTTCTTTGCCAAGGGGCAGATCCTGAAGATCGCGCCGACGCTGGATCTCGTCGACGTGGCCATGGCGGTCATCCGCGATCGCGCCGAGTCGGTCGGTGCCTGGCAGGAGGCCGGGGAGATCGATGCGCTGGATACCGATACCGCCCGACGCTGGGCGGACGGCGAGGCGACTCTGTGGGCCGTGGTCACGCCGCCTTGGATACTGGTACAGGAATCGGACGACGCATCGGCCCGCCATTGACCTTCATCCCGGGTGCTCGAATTGGCATTTGATGGCCACGTGGGCTACAAGTTAGCCGGCTAAGGAAATTTCCCAGCCGGCTCGAAGGAGATCGCAGGGTCGGTAGCAATCGTCTTTGAGGTTCCATGAGTCAGGATTCCGTTTTGCTTACCCCGGTCACTCTCGGTGATTTCTCCCTGCCGAATCGCATGATCATGGCGCCGCTGACTCGTTGTCGTGCCACGGTGCCGGGCAATGTGCCCAACGAGATGATGCGCACGTACTACCGGCAGCGCGCTGGTGCCGGCCTGATCATCAACGAAGCCACCCAGGTCGTGCCCGAGGGGCAAGGCTACCCGGCCACGCCCGGCATCCACAGCGACGAGCAGCAGGCCGGCTGGGCGATGATCACCCGGGCCGTGCACGACGAGGGCGGACGCATCGTCCTGCAGCTCTGGCACGTCGGCCGCGTCTCGCATTCGGATTTCCAGCCCGACGGCAAGTTGCCGGTCGCGCCCTCGGCCATCGCCATCGACGGTGAAGGCTATGTGCCTTCCGGTAAGAAGAAGCCGTTCGAGACGCCGCGGGCGCTGGAAACCGAGGAGATCCCCGAACTGGTCGAGGCCTACGCCCGTGCCACCGAGCGCGCCCTGGCGGCCGGCTTCGACGGAGTGGAGGTGCATGCGGCCAACGGCTACCTGATCGACGAGTTCCTACGTGATGGCACCAACAAGCGCAGCGATCGCTACGGTGGCTCGCTGGAAAACCGGTTGCGCCTGCTGCGCGAGGTGCTGTTGTCAGTGATCCGGGTGGCGGGTGCCGGCCGCACCGGAGTGCGCATCTCGCCCTTGCAGCCGATGAACGGCATGTTCGACAGCGACCCCTGGGGCACGTTCTCCTATGTAGTGCGCGAGCTCAACGCCTTCGGTCTCGCGTATCTGCATATCGCCGGGATGGGTGAGGATGCGCCGGGCAAGGCCGGACCTGCCTTCGATCTGGTCGAGCTGGTGCCGTTGTTCGATGGGCCCGTCATTCGCAATTACCACTATGATCAGGGACGTGCCGAACTTGATATCGAAGCGGGCCGTGCCACGGCGGCAGCGTTTGGCGTGCCGTTCATCGCCAACCCGGACCTGGTCGAGCGATTCCGCCGCGATGCGCCGCTCAATGAACCCGACACCTCGACCTTCTACGGTGGAGGGGAGAAGGGGTATATCGATTACCCCCCACTGGATCCGGCGTAAACTGGACCAGCAAATCAAACGGGGCGAAGAACCCGTCGATGACGACAACCACCCAACCAAACCCAAAGGAAAGATTCATGCAATTGACCAAGAACGCGATTCGCAACACCGTGCTCGCCGCCGGTCTGGCCCTGTCGGGCAATGCCGCGATGGCCCAGTCCGATCAGCCCCTGACCGTGAGCGTCGATCGGCTGTCGATGGAAATGGCCCTGAAGGCCGCTCAGGCCACCGTGGAGGCCTGCCGGGACGAGGGCATCCAGGTGGGCGTGACGGTGCTCGATCGAAGTGGAAATGAGCAGGTCGTGCTGCGTGACGTGCTCGCGCCCGACCTGACCCTGCGCATTTCCAAGCTCAAGGCCTACACCGCCATCTCGTTCAACTCGGCCACCTCGGCGATCGAGGATCGCGGTGCCGGGGCGTTGGGCCACGTGCCTGGCCTGATGTTCGGGGCCGGCGGCGTGACGATCGAGGCCGGTGGCAAAACCTATGGCTCGATCGGCGTCTCCGGTGCGCCGTCCGGCGAGACCGACGAGATGTGCGCGCGCAAGGGCGCCGAAGCGGTGGCAATGGATCTCGAGTTCCTCTGATTCAACCCACTCGGAGTCATGCCGTCACTGGATGGCATGGCATTGCTGCGGCCCGACCTTGTCGGGCCGTTTTTGTATGGGGTGCGTCCGGCACGGTCGTAGGCAGGCGGTTACCCAAACCGCGTTTCAACGGGTTAGCCCGACAGGGCGCTCGTGGCCGCATTTTTCTGGCATTGGGTGTTGACGCACCCCGGGTGGATCATTAATATGCCGCCTCACGTCGAGAGACGTATTCCCCGATAGCTCAGTTGGTAGAGCAAGTGACTGTTAATCACTGGGTCGCTGGTTCGAGTCCAGCTCGGGGAGCCAAAGCGCCCGTAGCTCAGTTGGATAGAGCGTGCGGCTACGAACCGCGAGGTCGGGGGTTCGAATCCTCCCGGGCGCACCATCTAGGTCCCCATCGTCTAGAGGTCTAGGACACCGCCCTTTCACGGCGGTAACAGGGGTTCAAATCCCCTTGGGGACGCCAGGTTAAAGCGGACACGATCGTTTCGTGCGCCGAGGCAGGAAACATCCCGCCGGATCACTGATCCGGCGGGATGTTTCCGTATGCGCCCCCGGTAACCCAGCAGCAAGCCCAGAGAAACACGCTATTCTAGCCTCCCGTTCCGGCCGTTTATTCGGAGAGTCACGGTGACCCCGCCATCGCATTCGTACGTCCCGACACTCGATGCGCTCCGGACTCTCGCGCAATCGACCTTCGATGCCGTCCTGATAACCGATGCCTTGATCGAGGCACCCGGCCCGCACATCGTGTTCGTCAACGAGGCGTTTTGCCGCATGACGGGCTATCGACCGGAGGAGTTGCTGGGGCGAACACCACGGGTGTTTCAGGGGCCCGAAACGGACCGGGCCGTGCTTGATCGCCTGCGCGAGTGCCTGGTCGCTGGTCAGGCGTTCGAGGGGTCTACTCTGAATTACCGCAAGGACGGTCGCTCCTACCTCGTCGAGTGGCGCATGAACCCCGTTCATGGTGCCGACGGCTCGATCACCCATTTTGTCTCCGTGCAGAGGGATCTGACCCACCAGGTCCAGGCTGAGTATTTCTCGGAGACTTTGCTGCGCAGCCTCGGTGAAGGGGTGTTCGGCGTCGACCTCGACGGGCGCTTAACCTTCCTCAACCCCAAGGCGCTTGAGATCCTCGGCTACCAACGCGAGGATGAGTTGCTGGGCCAGGACGCTCATGGCGCGATTTGCACCCAACCGGAAGGCCGCGATGGTCTTCCGATCGAGGAATGCCTCATCCATCGCGTCCTGCACACGGGGGGGTGTTTCGACGCAGTCGAGGACGAGTTCTTCCGCGCCGACGGATCGGCGGTGCCGATTGAGATGTATGCCACTCCCGTTTTCAGCCCCGACCGCCGTCTGGACGGTGTGGTGGTCGTGTTCAGCGATGTCAGCGAGCGTCGCCAGGCGCGACGGTCGCTTGCGGATCAGAACGAGCGCCTGCGCGCCGTCATCGAGGGCACCAATGCCGGCACCTGGGAATGGAACCTTGAGACCGGCGCATTGCGGGTCAACGACATCCTGCTGGAACTGGTCGGGCGTGCCCGGAAAGACGTGGAGCCCCTGCGCGGGGAGGACGCGCTGGACTGGATTCACCCGGATGATCAACCGCTGGTCAAGCAGGCCATCGAGGCCCACCTGGACGGGCGTACCGCCATGTACGAGGCCGAGTTCCGCATGCGGCATGGCGCTGGCCACTGGGTCTGGATGCTGGCGCGCGGGAAGGTAGGTCGGCGCGACCCGGCGGGGCGGGCGGTGCTGTTTTCCGGTACTCATCTCGACATGACCGACTTCAGGCGCAGCGAGGCATCGCGGCTTGATAGCGAGCATCGCTACCGGACGCTGTTCGACGGCATGAATGACGTGGCATTCGTCTACCCGTTCGAGGAAAGGCGTTTCGGACGCTTCGTGGAGGTGAATGAAGAGGCCTGCCGACAACTCGGCTATTCGCGTGAGGAACTACTAGAGCGCGGGCCCGAGGACATCCTCCTCGAGGAGGCCCTCCGGTTCTATGACCGGCTCGGCCGGCGGAAACTGTTCGAGAGGCGGGGCCGCGATCAAATCGAGACGTTGTTGATCGATGCCGACGGCCGGCGCATGCCCTACGAGGTCAGTCTGCGACTGATCGATTACGACGCTCGCAAGATGGTGCTCGCAATCGCGCGGAATGTTGCCGAGCGTCACCGTTGGGAAGCCGACCTGCTGCGCTCGTCGGTTGTCTTCGAGAGCTCCGACCAGGGTATCGTCATCGCCGATGCCGACTCGCGCATCGTCTCGGTCAATCCGGCCTTCGAGCGGGTCACCGGCTATTCCCGGGCGGAAGTGGTGGGCAAGAACCCGAAAATTCTGCAATCGGGCAAGCATGACCGCGCCTTCTACGCCCGGATGTGGGATGCGTTGTTCAGGCGCGGGCATTGGCAGGGAGAGGTCTGGAACCGGCGAAAGGACGGCGAGCTGTTTCTCGAATGGCAGACCATCAACGCGGTGCGCGACGAGCAGGGTCGGGTGGTCAACTACATCAGCGTCTTCTCCGACATCACGCGCGAGAAACGCTCCGAGGAAGAACTCCACTTTCTGTCGCATTTCGACCCGATCACCCACCTGCCCAACTGGTCGACGTTCACCCGCCGAATGCGCGAGTCCCTCCCGCAGGTCGAGCGGGCCGAACTGCTGTACCTGAACATCGATCGTTTCAAGGTGATAAACGAGAGCTTTGGTCAGTCGGTGGGCGACGAGGTACTGCGGTCGGTGGCCGGTGTGCTGCGAGATCTGGTGGGCAACCAAGGCGATATCTCGCGCTTCAGCGCTGACGAGTTTGTGGTGTTTCTGCCCGGGGCGGACCCGGCCCAAGCCGAGGAGCGCGCAGGAGCCATTCTCGATCGGCTTGCCGTACCAATGACATTCCATTCGGTCGAAATCGCGCTCACCGCCTCGGTGGGGCTGGCCAGTTTCCCGGCGGACGGGGCCCATACGGGCGACTTGGTGAGCAATGCGCTGTCGGCACTCGACCAGGCCAAGCAATCCGGGCGCAGCGTGATCGCGCGGTTCATGCCTGGGATGGGCGGATCACCTCGGGATGACCTCATCCTCGAGGGAGCGTTGCGTCGAGCGATCGAGAACAACGAGATGGTCTGCCACTACCAACCCCAGGTCGACCTGGCTCGGGGTGTGCTGATCGGCAGCGAAGTGTTGCTTCGCTGGGAGTCGCCCGAGCTCGGAATGATCTCACCGGGCCGGTTCATCCCGGTGGCGGAAGACAGCGGCCTGATTATCAAGCTGGGCAACTGGGTCCTGCTCACGGCATGCGAGCAGCACCGTCGCTGGCGCGAGGCGGGCCACGAGCCTGGCCAACTGGCCGTCAACATCTCCGGGCGCCAGCTGCGCTCCGGGACGCTGGCGACCGAGTTGCTCGAGATCCTCGAGAAGACCGACATGCAGCCGTCGCAACTGGAGCTCGAGATTACCGAGACCTACCTGGTCGAGGATGCCGCGATCCTGCCGGTGCTCGAGGATCTGAAGAAAGTGGGCATTCGGCTCTCCGTCGACGACTTCGGTACCGGACACTCCTCACTGGCCCGACTGAAGGAATTGCCCGTCGACAAGCTCAAGATCGACCAGGCGTTCATGCGCGGTATTCCCGGTGACGGAAACGACGAGGCGATCGTGAGGGCGATCATCGCCCTGGGCCACAGCCTCGAGCTGGAAGTGCTGGCCGAAGGAGTGGAAACGAGTGCTGAGCAGACGTTCCTGTCGGAGCTTGGCTGCGACTCAGCGCAGGGCTTCTACTTCAGTCGGCCGGTGCCGGCGGCCGACTATCCCTTCGCGTTTCACTGTCCGCGCCAATCGGCCTGAGCCGTCGCTCAGGAACCTCACGTAACCAGTCGGGCAAATCACCGACTGGACTGCTTTACTTTCGCTCCAGTCGTTTGGCATGAATCCGCTAGCACGCTGGTCACGTGAACAGGAGTTGCCTGGCAGTGGAGGATTCGTGCTGAACGCACTCACACCGGCGAGCGGGGGCGAGATGGCGAAAGCAGATTCGGACGATGGAACCAGGTTTGTCATCCAGTGGCATGATGCGACCCAGCGCCATTTCGACGTGCGTCTCGAGGTCAATGGGGTGCTCAAGTCCTGGGCCGTGCCCAAGGGGCCCTCGACCGATCCGTCAGAGAAGCGTCTGGCCATCGAGGTCGGGGAGCACGCGCTCGACTACGCCGATTTCGAGGGTGCGATCCCTGAGGGCGAATACGGTGCGGGGACCGTGATGGTCTGGGATCGCGGCACTTACCGAAACCTCGACGACAAGCAGTCGGTGGCCGGCGGGCTGGGGCAGGGCCTGGTCGAGGTCTGGCTCGACGGCGAGAAGATCCGTGGCGGTTACGCGTTCAAACGCATACAGGGTGGTGAGAAGCCCCAGTGGTTGCTGATCAAAATGCGTGACGAAGCGGCCGACGCCCGTCGCAACCCTGTTTCCACGCAAGATCGGTCGGTCAGGACGGGGCGAACGCTGGCGCAGATCCGCGATGCCGAGGCGTCGGCATGAGCCGGCCGGACAACGTTTCCCGCCCGGACAAGGTGCTGTATCCCGACGAGGGCTGGACCAAGGCGGATGTGGTCGGCTACTACCGGCGGGTGGCCGAGTACATGCTGCCGCACCTCGCCGGCCGCCCGCTGACCCTGCATCGTTTTCCCGATGGCATCGACCACGACGGGTTCTTCCAGCAGGCCCGGGCCGAGCATTTCGCCGACCGGGTCGGTGGCATGACCATCCATCACGGGCTACCGACTGGATCGATCGAGCATGTGCTCTGCAGCGATGCCGATTGTCTCGCCTTTCTCGCCGACCAGGGCTCGCTGACCTTCCATCGCTGGGCTGCGCGGCGCGAGGCCATCGAATGCCCCGACCTGATGATCTTCGACCTCGATCCGCCCGACAGCGACATGGCGGTGCTCAAGCGCGCCGCCCGGCGGGTCGCGGCACTGATGCGCGACTGTCAGTTGTCGCCGTTCGTGATGACCACCGGGTCTTCCGGCCTGCACGTGGTCACGCCGCTGCGGCCCAACGTGGACTTCGACGAGGTGCGCGCACTGGCACAATGGATGGCGCAGCGTCTGGCTACCGCGCATCCTGACGAGTTGACCACCGAGCAACGCGTCGAGGCCCGCGAGGGGCGGCTGTATCTGGACGTGATGCGCAATGCCTTCGGCCAGACGGCGGTGGCGCCGTATTCGTTGCGAGCCCGACCCGGTGCGCCGGTGGCCACACCGCTCGACTGGGTCGAACTCGACAAGAATGATCTGCGGCCGGACGGCTACACGCTGGAGAATGTTTTCCGCCGCCTGGGGCAGAAGGGTGATCCCTGGGCGCGGATGGCCGAGCAGGCCACGGACCTGACGGTGGCTCGGCGGGCCTTCGAGACCCTGAATTAGCAGAGGGAGTCAGTCGTTGACCGAGTGGCCGTCGGGTGGCGGCACCTGCTGACATTCGCGGGTATCGCCGTCGCGCGTGAATCGACCTTCGCTGCCCTTGCCCCAGAACGTCATGTCGCCGTCCTCGTCGCGGTAACGCGAGCCGGATGCGCTTTCCACCTGGTCCATCAGCACGGTCTCGCCGTCGACACTCAGCCGGATCTGGCCCCGGCGAATCACGTCGAAGACCACCGACTTGCCCTGGCAGTCGAAATGGTAGGTGCGGGTGATCGGTTCGAGCATCAGCGCCAGCGTGCGCCCCTGGGCATCGCGCAGCAGCAGGCGCTCGCCGTCCGCATCCCACTCCCGGGTGTGCTCGAGGGCCTGGAGGAAGGCCGCTTCCTGCTGCATTTTCGCCTCGGGGCAGCTCTTGCGCGTCACGGCGATCGCGCCGTAACCGTCATCATCGAGCGGGCGTCGATACTGGTTGCAGCCGGCCACGCCGCTGAGATTGCCTTCGGCGTCGACCACGAGGTCGGTGATCGTCGGGTCGATGCGTTCGAGCCCGGCCACGTTCGCTAGCCGCCAGTGCGTGTCGGTCGGCGGAGTGGCCGAAGCCAGGGTCATTGGCGTGGCCAGGGCCGCTGACAGGCCGAGGGCGAGGGCGCAGATGGTGCGTGTCGAGGATGGCGTTCCCATAAAGACGTGATTCCTTGTCGGTGGGTGAAAAGGACGATCGGTAACCGGCGCGCCTGCCCGAGCGGCCGCTGCGGGTGTCAATTCCACTGGGCCTCGATGAATGCGTTCAGCGCGATGGCCGTTTCCCGGGGCAGTTGCCGTTGCAGATCCGGGTGCAGCCCACGGCCTGACTCACCGGTAATCGGCTGGGTCCAGGTCGGTTGGGTCATCGAGCGCGGCCGGCCGAGGTGGTCGACCTGGAAGGCGTCGGCCCGCCCGTCGGCCCGCATGATCAGCGCTGGCGGCCGGTCGTGGATCTCGATGACCGTGCCTCGCTGGTCGCCGATCTGGATTTCGCGCCCGATCAGGGGCTCGAGCAGGGTGAGAATCGTGTTCATCGCGTCCGTCGGCCGGGCGAGCGAGCTCGCCGAAATGTAGGCTACTCTGAAAGACCGGCCGGGTGGGCAAGCGCCACGGCCGGCGAATCAAGCCGAGTAATACCAGTTCCGGGAATGGTAGCAGGAGCCATCACCTATGCGTTTCGACCTTCTGGCCAACGAGACCCTCTATCGCGGATTTTTCTCCCTGCAGCGCTACCGGCTGCGCTTCGAGCATTTCGATGGAACCTGGTCCGAGCCGATCGAGCGCGAGATCTTCGAGCGCGGTCACGCCGTGGCCGTGCTGCCATACGACCCTGAGCGCGGCGAGGTGGTGCTGATCGAGCAGTTTCGTCCCGGGGCGCTGGACGCCCCCACCGGCCCGTGGCTGGCCGAGATCGTTGCCGGCATGATCGAGCCGGGCGAGTCGGCCGAGGACGTCGCCCGGCGCGAGTCGGACGAGGAGGCGGGGCTGGCCATCGACCAGTTGTACCCGCTGACCCGCTACTGGGTCAGCCCGGGCGGCACCACCGAGAGCATCTACCTGTTCCTGGCGCGGGTGGATACCTCGCGGATAGAGCGCGATGGCGACGGGTTGGTCGATGGGCGGTTCGGGCTCGATCACGAGCACGAGGACATCCGTGTGCGGGTGGTACCGATCGAGCAGGCACTTGCCGACGTCGAGGGCGGCCGAATCGTGGCCGCGGCCCCGGTGATCGCGCTGCTCTGGCTCGACCGGTTGCGGCTGGCCGGCAAGCTTTGACGGTCTCGTCGCGTGGATTTGGTAGAATCTTGCCTCTTTGCTTTGTACGCGACCGGTCCGGCCGGGTCCGACAACACGAATTCATGATCACAAGCCGTTGAGGGTCACCCATGCTTGAAGCCTATCGCGAACAAAAGGCCGAACGTGCCGACCAGGACATCCCGCCACTGGCACTCGACGCCGAGCAGACCGCCGAACTGATCGAGCTGGTCAAGAACCCGCCGGCCGACGTCGAGCACGACGAGCTCGAGTACCTGCTTTCCCAGCGCGTGCCGCCGGGCGTGGACAAGGCCGCCTACGTCAAGGCCGCCTTCCTCGCGGACCTCGCCAAGGGCGAGGCCGAGTCCCCGCTGATCGACCGTCACCAGGCGGTCGAATTGCTGGGTACCATGATGGGTGGCTACAACGTCGATCCGCTGATCGAGCTGCTGGACGACGCGACCGTTGGCGAGGATGCCGTCAAGGCGCTTTCCAGGCTGGTAATGGTTTATGACTCGTTCCGCGACGTCGAGGACAAGTACCGCGAGGGCAGCGTGAACGCCGGCCGGGTGCTCGAGTCCTGGGCGCATGCCGATTGGTTCGAAGCCAAGCCGGCGCTGGAGGAGGAGATCGAGGTCGTCGTCCTCAAGGTGCCGGGCGAGACCAACACCGACGATCTCTCCCCGGCCCAGGAGGCCTGGAGTCGCCCGGACATCCCTCTGCATGCCCGCTCAATGCTGCAATCGAAGATGCCCGAGGCACTCGACACCATCAAGGAGCTGAAAGAGAGTGGCCACAAGATTGCCTACGTGGGCGACGTGGTCGGCACCGGCTCCTCGCGCAAGTCGGCGATCAATTCGGTCCAGTGGCACATCGGCCGCGACATCCCGCACGTGCCCAACAAGCGCACCGGTGGGGTGGTGCTCGGCGGCAAGATCGCGCCGATCTTCTTCAACACCGCCGAGGATTCAGGCGCCTTCCCGATCGAGTGCGACGTCGATGCGATGGAGACGGGCGACGTGCTCACCATCCGCCCGTTCAAGGGCGAGATCCTCAAGAACGGCGAGGTGATCACCACCTTCAACATGCGCCCGAGCACGCTGCCCGACGAGGTGCGCGCCGGTGGCCGCATCCCGTTGATTGTTGGTCGCGGACTGACCGGTAAGGCGCGCGAGTCGCTCAAGATGGCGCCTTCCGAGGTGTTCCTGCGCGCCGAGCAGCCGGCCGACACGGGCAAGGGTTTCACGCTGGCGCAGAAGATGGTTGGCCGCGCCTGTGACGTCGAGGGCGTGCGTCCGGGCACCTACTGCGAGCCGAGGATGGCCACCGTCGGCAGCCAGGACACCACCGGCGCGATGACCCGCGACGAGCTCAAGGAGCTGGCCTGTCTGGGGTTCTCCGCCGATCTGGTCATGCAGTCGTTCTGCCACACCGCCGCCTACCCGCGGCCCGTGGACGTCGCCCTGCAGCACGAGCTGCCGGAGTTCATCTCTACCCGCGGCGGTGTCTCCCTGCGGGCCGGCGACGGCGTGATCCACTCCTGGCTCAACCGCATGATCCTGCCGGACACCGTTGGTACCGGCGGCGACTCGCATACCCGCTTCCCGCTGGGGATCTCCTTCCCGGCCGGCTCCGGCCTGGTCGCCTTCGCCGCCGCGCTGGGCGTGATGCCGCTGGACATGCCGGAATCGGTGCTGGTGCGCTTCAAGGGTGAGATGCAGCCGGGTATCACCCTGCGTGATCTGGTCAACGCGATCCCTTACAAGGCGATCCAGACCGGGCAGCTCACCGTGGAGAAGAAGGGCAAGACAAACGTCTTCAACGGCCGCGTGCTCGAGATCGAGGGCCTGCCGGACCTCAAGGTCGAGCAGGCCTTCGAGTTCGCCGATGCCTCGGCCGAGCGCTCGGCCAACGGCTGCACCGTCCGCCTTGGCCGCGAGCCGATCCAGGAATTTCTCAAGAGCAACATCACCCTGCTCGAGTGGATGATCAGCCAGGGCTACGAGGATAAGCGCACCTTGGGTCGCCGCATCGAGGCGATGCAGGAGTGGCTGGACAACCCCGAGCTACTTGAGCCGGACGCCGATGCCGAGTACGCCGAGATCATCGAGATCGATCTCAACGAGATCACCGAGCCGCTGCTTGCCTGTCCGAACGACCCGGATGACATCAAGCCGCTGTCCGAGGTGGCCGGCGACGAGGTCCAGGAGGTCTTCATCGGCTCGTGCATGACCAACATCGGCCACTACCGCGCCGCCGGCAAGGTGCTCGAGTCCAATGGCGGCTCGGTGCCCACCCGCTTGTGGATCGCCCCGCCGACGCGGATGGACCAGCACCAGCTGACCGAGGAGGGTTACTACAACATCTTCGGTCGTGCCGGCGCGCGGGTCGAGATGCCGGGTTGCTCGCTGTGCATGGGCAACCAAGCGCGCGTGGCCGACGGCGCGACCGTCATGTCGACCTCGACGCGCAACTTCCCCAACCGCATGGGCAAGGACGCGCGCGTCTACCTCGGCTCGGCCGAGCTCTCCGCGGTGACCGCGATCCTCGGCAAGCTGCCGTCGGTCGAGGAATACCAGAGTCACGTCGCCCACCTGGCCACGATGTCCGCCGAGATCTACCGCTACCTCAACTTCAACGAGATCGAGGAGTATCAGGAAGAGGCCACCAAGGGGCTGCAGATGCTCAAGGATATCCCGGTGGTAACCGCCTGATCGTTCCGGGGCTTGCCGCCCCGATTGTCGGGAATACCCGGGATAACGCCGGGTAGCAACGTCTGGCTGCACGCCGGGTGTTCCGTGCTGCTCGAAAACGGGTGGCATCGGACGGCCCGGCGTCGCTTTTTCCATCCCTTTTCGCCGCCAGGGCCGGTCTGCGGAAAGGCAGACAGATCATCCATCCGTGAAGACAGGCCGCCCGTGAACGACAGTCAACCCGATTTCGATCCGAGGATCATCGACATCCTGCCCGCCAACCGCGAGGTGCTGGCCTGCAGGCCGGACACCCCGGTTTGCGAGGCCGCTGGCCGGATGCGTGCCGCTGGCGTGAGCTCGATCTTGGTCACCGACGAGCGGAGAGCGGTGGGCATCTGGACCGAGCATGATGCCTTGGGTCTGGACCTGTCGTCCCCGGCCGTGTTCGATCAGCCGGTGGAAGCGGTGATGAGTTCGCCCGTCCGGTCGATTGCCCCCACCGCGACCCTGACCGATGCGGCCCATCTGTTCCGCGAGCGGCATATCCGCCACCTGCTGGTCAGCGACGGCCCGGACGGGCAGGACGCCCCGCGCGGCATCATCTCGCTGACAGACGTGGTGCTCAATCAGGGCATCGAGCACTACCTGCACTTTCGCACGGTCGGCACCCTGGTCGGCCATGAGAGTGTCGAGGTGCACGAGACGGATACGCTCTCGACGGTATCGCGACGCATGCGCGAGGCCCGTGTCGATGCCGTGTTGGTGGTGCTCGACGACGGCGGTCGCGGCATTCTCACCGAGCGTGACCTGGTCGGTCTGATTGCCGGTCGAAGCGGGGATGCCGCCGTGGGCGGTGTGTGCACGCGCGACCTGTTTACCGTCCCGGCGGATGCCAGCCTCTTCCACGTGCGCAACATGATGAACGAGCGGAAGGTTCGGCACATCGGCGTCGAGCGCGGCGGGGTGGTAGAGGGGCTGGTCAGCTTTGCCGATCTGCTGTCCGGGATCGAGCTGGCCTATGTCGACGAGCTGCGCTCGGCGCTGGAGGCGCGCGACTATGCTCTGGCGAGTTCCGAACGCAATCTCCAACTGGCCGAGAAGGTGATTCAGACCTCACTCGAGGGGATCATGATCACCGATGTCCGAGGGCGGATCATGCGGGTCAACCCGGCGTTTACCGAGCTGACCGGTTATCGCCCCGACGAGGTGATTGGCGAATCGCCGTCCGTGCTGCAGTCCGGTCGTCACGACAAGACGTTCTACGACCGCATGTGGGCTACGTTGAGTCGCGACGGTCAATGGCGTGGCGAGATCTGGAACCGGCGCAAGAACGGCGAGATTTACCCGGAGCTGCTCACCATCAAGGCGATTACCGAGGAGAACGGCGAGATCAGCCACTACGCCGCGTTGTTTTCCGACATCACCGAGCTCAAGGAAAACGAGCGCCAGATCCGCCACCTGGCCTATTACGATGCATTGACCGGCTTGCCGAATCGCCGGCTGTTCCACGATCGACTCGACCTGGCGATTGCTCACGGTCATCGCAGTGGGGGCCGCCTGGCGGTGCTGTTCATCGATCTCGATCACTTCAAGAAGATCAACGACACGCTCGGCCATGCCGTCGGTGACCAGTTGCTGGAAGTGGTCGCCGGCAAGCTCACAGATAGCCTGCGCGAGGACGACTCGGTCGCTCGCACCGGTGGTGACGAGTTCCTCGCGCTGTTGCCGGCAATCGAGGATTTCGAGCCGGTGGCCGATGTCGCCCAGCGGATCATCGAATCACTGAGCCAGCCGGTGGTCCTGGAGGGCAGGGAGCTGGTGATCGGTTGTTCCGTCGGCGTGGCATTCTACCCGGACGACGGCGAGGACAGCGAGACGCTGCTCAAGCATGCCGACATCGCCATGTATCGCGCCAAGCAGAGCGGGCGCAATACCTACAGCCTGTACACGCCGGCGATGAACGAGGCCGCTCGGCGTCGCCTCGACCTGGAGATGGGGTTGCGCCAGGCGATCGATCAGGGGCAATTTCGCCTGCACTACCAGCCAGTGGTCGATGCCGATGGCGAGTTGGTCGGTGCCGAGGCCCTGCTGCGCTGGCAGCACCCCGAATGGGGCTCAGTCGGGCCGGGCGAGTTCATCCCGCTCGCCGAGGAGACCGGCCTGATTCTGCCCATCGGCGAGCAGGTGATTCGCGAGGCGTTCGCTCAGGCGGCCGAGTGGGGCGAGCAAGTCAAGATCTCGGTGAACCTGTCGGCTCGGCAGTTCGCCGATCCCAATCTGGCCGACCTTTTGTTCAGTGCCTGCGAGGAGGTGGGAGTATCGGGCACCTCGCTGACACTCGAGATCACCGAGACGGCCCTGATGCAGGACGTGGATACGCACATCGCGACCATGAACCGCCTGCGCGAGGGTGGATTCCGCTTCTCGATCGACGATTTCGGCACCGGTTACTCATCGCTGGCCTACCTGCGACGGTTCCCGCTGGATTGCCTGAAGATCGACCGTGGATTCACCGCCGACCTGATGGTCAGCGGCGATGCGCGTTCGATTGTCTCGGCGACTATCGCCTTGGCCCACAACCTGCGTCTTCAGGTGATCGCTGAAGGGGTCGAGACCAGCGAACAGGCCGGGCTGCTGAGCGAGCTAGAGGCGGACTTCCAGCAGGGATTCCACCACGGCCGTCCGATGGATGCCCAGGCATTCGCCCGACGCTGGGGGCTGGACTGAGGTGCTGACGGCAGCTTACCTGCCTGTTTGCCACCGCCTCGCCGGGCGGATTCAGCCATTTCGTGCGCCGATCACGATCATTGCCACTACCAGCGCCAGCACCAAGGCGATGATGATCGCCAGGTCTCGCCAGTAGCGCCAGTCCTCGCGTGGGTGGCGGGAGAACGACCAGCCGCTGCGAGACCGGGGTGGCACCGATCGATGCGGCGCTCGGGGCCCCACGGCCGCCCGCTTGCGCTTGCGGCGACCGCGCAGGGCAAGCAGCAGCATGACGACGGCGACCAGGACGATCAGCAACAGGTCCATGGCGCGTCCTCAGTGGCCGTTGCCGGTTTCGGGGCCGCCAAGGTCCTCTAGGCGTACCCGGTAGGCCTCCTCGAGCGAGGTGATACCCGCGCGTGCCATCTCCAGCCCGTGGCGCGTCAAGGTGCGCATGCCCTTGTCGACCGACAACTGGCGGAGTTCCTCGGTGGTGATGCCGCGGGCGATGCGGTTGGCCATGTCTCGGTCGACCACGATCAGCTCGTAGGCCATGGTCCGGCCGACGTAGCCGGTTTGATCGCAATGGTCGCACCCGGTCGTTCGCCAGAAGCTCTCGTCCTTGTCGACGCCCATGGTTTCGCAGACTAGGGCATCCGGCTGATGCTTCTTCTTGCAATGCGAGCAGAGGATGCGCACCAGGCGCTGCGCGAGCACCGCCATGACGGTGGAGCTGACCAGGTAGGGGGCGACGCCCATGTCGACCAGACGGGTAACCGCACTGGGGGCGTCGTTGGTGTGCAGGGTCGAGAAAACCAGGTGGCCGGTCAGCGCTGCCTTGACGCCGCTTTCGGCGGTCTCCAGGTCGCGTATCTCGCCGATCATGATCACGTCCGGATCATGGCGCAGAATGTTGCGCAACGCCCGGCCAAAGGTATAGCCGATGCCGGCATGCACCTGGACCTGGTCGATCCCGTCCATGTCGTACTCGACCGGGTCTTCGACGGTAATGATGTGCGGATCGGCCGCTTTTACTTCCTGGAGCAGCGAGTAGAGCGTGGTGGTCTTGCCCGACCCGGTCGGCCCGGTCACCAGGACCATGCCCTGAGCGCGAGCGATCAGGTTGCGGATGATGCGTTCGTCGGACTTGGAAAAGCCCAGTGCGTTCAGTGGCTTGAGGCCCATGTCCTTGTTGAGAATGCGGATGACTACGCTTTCGCCGTTGGAGGCCGGCATCACCGAGATGCGTAGGTCGACTTCCTTCTTGCCCATGTGCACGCGGGCGTGGCCATCCTGTGGCAAGCGGTGCTCGGCGATGTTCATTCGGCCGAGGATCTTGATTCGCGCGACCACCGCAGGCAGTTGCGACTTCTCGATCGAGCGGATGGTCTGCAGGGCGCCGTCGATGCGAAAGCGTACCAGCACGTTCTCGCGTCGTGGCAGGAAATGGATGTCGGAGGCACCGCGGCTGATCCCTTGCATCAGCAGGGTGTTCACCATCTTGACCACCGGTGCGCTGGTGGCCTGGTTCTCGATCTCCGGTTCGCTCTCCTGCACCGACTCCTCGTTCTCGTGGCGCAGGAACGCATCACGATCCTCGCCGATCGATTCGACGCGATAGGCCCGGTTGATGGCGCTGGCGATCTGGTGGGGCGAGGCAAGCACCGGTTCGATGCCCAGGCCGGTGTAGAAGCGCAGGATCGAGAGCAGCTCCTGGTCGGTCGGGCGGGCAGAGGCCACCACCAACACGGAATTGCGGTGGGCAAGCGGCAGGACGTTGAGCCGTAGGGCCATCTCGTAGGGGATCTGCGTGGCGACATCCGACGGTGGCACGAAGGCACCGAGATTGATCTGAGGTATGCCCAGTTGCGAGCAGAGTGCCTGTTCGAGCTGCTCGCGCGAGATGACCTTGCGCTCGACCAGCCAGTCGCCCAGGTGGGTCGTTGGGTGGTGACGAAGCGAATCCAGAGCGCTTTCCAGTGCCTCGCGACTCAACGCACCGCGCTGCACCAGCACCTCGCCCAGCCGCTGGACGCGAGCATTGCGCGCCGAGTGCAGGGCCTCGTTGATGTCCGTCTCGCTGCCGATGCGCATCACCGGCATGGCCGGGGCCGTATCCGTCATTCCTGTCCCTCTTCACGATTTGTCGTCATCATCGCATACCGCCCGGCATACCGCCCGCCGTATCCGCAGGTCGGCAAGCCGCGTGATAGGCTGCTGTTGCCCATCCTGACTATGATCACGAAACCGACCCGTCCATGAACGAAAACCGACCTTTCTGGCGCCACAAGCGTCTCATCGAGATGACCCGGACTGAATGGGAGTCGCTCTGCGACGGCTGCGCAAAGTGCTGCCTGGAAAAGGTCGAAGATGATGGCGGTGATGTCTACTACACCGACGTGGCTTGTCACCTGCTGGACGCCGGCACCTGCCAGTGCGGCGACTATCTCAATCGCCAGGTGCGGGTGCCCGGCTGCGTCTGGCTTCGGCCCGAGGACGTCGAGGAATTCGACTGGCTGCCGCCGACCTGCGCCTACCGGCGCGTCGCAGAGGGGCGTGACCTGCCGCCTTGGCACCCGCTACTCACCGGTGATCCCCGTAGCACCATGGCAAGTGGCTATTCGGTGGCCGGACGGGCCGTGATCGCGGCAAGCGAGGACCGCGACTTGGTCGACTGGGAGGTGCACGTCGTCGACTGGCCGCTCGAGGAGAGCGATTAGATCCCGTCACTTGAGCCGGGCCACTCGTAGCCGCAGGGCATTGCCGATCACGCTCACCGAAGAGAACGACATTGCCGCCGCGGCGATGACCGGCGACAGCAGCACGCCGAAGACCGGGTAGAGCAGCCCGGCGGCGATCGGGATGCCCGCCGTGTTGTAGGCGAAGGCGAAGAACAGGTTCTGGCGGATGTTGCGCATGGTGGCCGTCGACAGGCGATGGGCCTGCACCAGTCCGTCGAGATCATTGCGCAGCAGGGTGATCCCGGCGCTCTCGATGGCCACGTCGGTGCCGCTGCCCATGGCGATGCCCACGTCGGCGGCGGCCAGCGCGGGGGCATCGTTGACCCCGTCGCCGGCCATGGCGACCACGCGGCCCTCGCGGCGCATCTGCTCGATTACCTCGCTCTTGCCCTCCGGCAGGACATCGGCACGCACCTGGTCGATGTCGAGCTGCCGGGCGACGGCGCGGGCGGTGGCCTCGGAGTCACCGGTGAGCATCACTACCTCCAACCCCGCGTCCTGCAGGCGGTGGATGGCCTCGCTGCTCGATTCGCGTATCGGGTCGGCGATCGCCAGCAGGCCGGCGGGATTGCCGTCGATAGCGACGAAGATCACGGTCGCGCCCTCAACGCGCCAAGCGTCGGCCGTGTCCTCCAGCGCCCCGATGACCACGTCGTGGTCGTCCATCAGGCCTCGATTGCCTACCAGCACGGCCTGGCCGTCGACCCGGCCGGTCACGCCCTTGCCGTTTTCGGCATCGAACGCGTCCGCGTCTGGCAGATCCAGTTGACGTTTGTGTGCCTCGGCAACGATCGCCTCGGCCAGCGGGTGCTCGCTGCCTTGCTCCAGCCCGGCGACTAGCCGAGGCAGCTCGTCCTCTCGGAAGTCACCAGTCGTCTCGATGCGGGTGACACGCGGCCGGCCCTCGGTGAGCGTGCCGGTCTTGTCGATCACCACCGTGTCGACCTGTTCGAGCCGCTGCAGCGATTCGGCATCGCGAATCAGCACCCCGGCGCGGGCGCCGCGGCCGACGCCCACCATGATCGACATCGGCGTCGCCAGTCCTAGCGCGCAGGGGCAGGCGATGATCAACACGCTGACGGCGGCGATCAGCGCGTAGGCCATGGGCGGCTCGGGGCCGACCACCGACCAGATGACGAAGGCGATCACCGCGGCGGCGATCACGCTGGGTACGAACCAGGCGGCCACTCGGTCGGCCAGTCCCTGGATGGGCGCGCGGCTGCGCTGCGCCTTGGCGACCATCTGCACGATCTGCGCAAGCATGGTGTCGCGGCCGACCTTGTCGGCACGCATCACGAAACTTCCCTGGCCGTTGATGCTGCCGCCGATAACGGTATCGCCGGGCTTGCGGGCAACCGCCATCGGCTCGCCGGTGATCATCGACTCGTCGATATTGGAGCGGCCCTCGAGGATCTCGCCGTCCAGTGGCACGCGATCGCCGGGGCGCACGCGCAGTCGGTCGCCGATCTCGACCTCATCGAGCGAGACGTTCTCCTCGCCGCCGTCGGTGATCCGCCGAGCGGTGGTCGGCGCTAGGTCGAGCAGGGCGCGAATGGCCCCCGAGGTCTTTTCGCGTGCGCGCAGTTCGAGGACCTGGCCCAGCAGGACCAGCACCGTGATCATCGCCGCGGCCTCGAAATAGACAGCCACCGAGCCGTCGGACTGGCGGAAGGCATCCGGGAAGATGCCGGGCGCGGCGGTGGCGATCAGGCTGTAGGCCCAGGCTACACCGGTGCCCAGCGCGATCAGGGTGAACATGTTGAGCTGGCGGTCGACCACCGAGTGCCAGCCGCGTATGAAGAACGGCTTGCCGGCCCACAGGACCACCGGGGTGGCCAGCAGCAGCTGGACCCAGTGGTTCACCTGCGGGGCAATCCAGCGGTCGATGCCGAGGAAATGCCCACCCATGGCGATGAGGAACAGCGGCAGGGTCAGCAGCGCGCCGATCCAGAACCGCCGGGTCATGTCGAGCAGTTCCGGGTTGGGGCCGTCATCGCGGCTGACGGTTTCCGGCTCGAGTGCCATGCCGCAGATCGGGCAACTCCCCGGACCCTGCTGGCGGATCTCGGGGTGCATCGGGCAGATGTAGATGGCGTCCGTGTCCTCGGCGGCGGCCGAGTCGCCAGATGGGTCATCGGCGGACAGGTAGTGCTCGGGGTTCTCGTCGAATCGCGCCCGACAGTGGTCCGAGCAGAAGTGGTAAGTCTCGCCGTCGTATTCGCTGCGATGGTCGCTTGTCGCCGGGTCGACCTGCATACCACAGACCGGGTCGGTGACGTGCTGGGTGGTCTTGGATGTCGACTGGGTCATCGGGTCGCACCTCGAACGGCAGAGACATGATTGTCCTTCACGAGCCTAGACCCCAATCGCTGCGGGTGATAAAGCGGTGTGCGGTGCGACTTGTCGAGATTCAGCGCTTGAGCTTGTCCTTCAGGCAGGTCATCAGGGCGGTCTCGTCCGGCTGGCCACCGTTCTGCTGCGCCTGCCAGAGGGCCTCGCCCAGGCAATCGATCATCTCGTGCTCGGCCTCGAGCGGGTCGGCCTTCTTCAGCGCCAGTTCCGAATGCACCGAGCGGATGCCGGCCGGGCGGTCGGTCTGCACCATCTCGCGCAGGGACAGGTGCATGCTCATGTGCAGGAACGGGTTGGTCACGCCCAACTCCGGCGGCCAGTCGGCCTCCAGGGCGAACTCGGGCTGGTCGAGCAGCGAGTGGTATTCGGGATGATCGCGGATCACCTCGAAGATCATCTGCTCGATTGGCGCCAGCGGTTTTTTCTGCTTGCCCTTGGTCCAGGCATCGATAAAGGGCTGGCGCATGCGGCGTCGGTCGCTGGAGTACATCGGTTCAGGTCTCTTCGGTGGCGTAGCGAGCGATCAGCTCGGGGCTGCATTCCTCGGTCTTGTCGCGAAAGTCGCACAGGTCGCAGACGATACAGGCGCCGCAATCCGGTTTGCGTGCCTTGCAGACATACCGCCCGTGCAGGATAAGCCAGTGATGGGCATCGAGCTGGTATTCCTTGGGGATCACCTTGAGCAGCCGATCCTCGACCGCGCGCACCGTCTTGCCCCTGGCCAATCCGGTGCGGTTGGCGACCCGGTAGATGTGGGTATCGACCGCCATCGTCGGCTGGCGGAAGACGGTGTTCAACACCACGTTGGCGGTCTTGCGGCCCACGCCGGGCAGGGCCTCGAGCGCCTCGCGATCCGCGGGCACCTCGCCGCCGTGCTTCTCGATCAGCTGTTGGCACAGGGCGTGGACGTTCTTCGCCTTGGTCTTGTACAGGCCGATGGTGCGGATCGCCTCGGTCAACTCGTCGAGCCCCAGGTCGAGGATCGCTTGCGGTGTGTCGGTCCGTTCGAACAGTGGCCGGGTGGCCTTGTTGACCCCGGCGTCGGTCGCCTGGGCGGAGAGCACCACGGCCACCAGTAGTTCGAAGGGCGTGCGGTACTCGAGTTCGGTGGTCGGCTCGGGTCGTTGGCGCTGCAAACGGGCGAACATTTCGCGGCGGGTGCGGGGATTCATCAGTTTTGCGCGAGAAACCCCGCCCTTCAGGTCGGGGAGGGATAGCGCCCGCCGTCAGGCGGCCTGTGTTCTCGCATCCTCCGTTTTGGTGGTCGCTATCTTAGATTGAACGTAATAGCCGTAGCCGTCGGCCCGCTGGGTCAGCGTGCAGTGGCGATGTCCAATGCCCTGCACGACGCCGCTGGCTGTCTGGATGTTGAAGCTGCCACTGGCACGCACGGCTACTCGGCCCACATGCGTACCGGTTTTCTTTCCGGTCGTGACATCGGCACGGACGTGATCGCCGGTCTGAACGCCACGTACCTGCTTGGCCCGCATCAGGTAGCCACGGGGAAAGCCGTGGCGCGTCAGTCGGGTGCGTTGGTAGCTGCCGCGTCCGGATGCCTTGATCGCCAGCACGGGCACGTTCCAGTTCGTGACCGCTTCCACCTTGCCTACGCATGCTGCATCCCGTGCATGACCCTTCGGGATGGCCAGACGCTGGCGGCTCAACTTCGTTCGCCCACCCGTGCCAACGGCAATTGGCAGATCGGTCGCCTTTAGAGCCTGAAACATTGCCCAGCGGGTACTGTTCACCGCCGAGGCGTCACGCAGGCTCGGGCGCTTGCCGGCGTCAATTCGCTCGGCATTGGCCTTGCGGGTGCAATCAGTCGTCGATCGGCCCGTCAGGGAACTGGCCCATTCGCCAGCCGTGTGATTGGCCTTGACCTGGTTGCAATCACGGCAACTGATCACGAGGTTGGCCACGCGATCACTACCGGCCCGGCTTTTCGGCTGAACGTGTTCAACCTCAAGCACCGGGTCGCCAGAGCGACCGGCGCAGTAGGCGCATTGGTGCCGATGGCGGTGGAGCAGGTATTCGCGCACCTCCGTGCCGAACAGGGTGCCGCGTTGGTAGTCGACGCCGCTGATGCCAGGGTTTTCCATGAGCTGCATGTCGAAACGCACCAGCTCTTGGCTGAACGCCGTGAGCGGTGTCCAGCGGCGCGGGCGGCGCACCCACGCCATGGTGGTATCAACCCGGTGCTGCAGGCTGGGAGCCAACCAGCCCTTGCGCTTGGTGCGGTTGTTGAAACGCGGCGCCCGATGGCGCAACTGGCCCCGACGCCGGCGACGAAACGCCCGGCGCTGCGCCAACCGGTCACGGATGACATGCCCCCGGTGGGCGATTTCGCCCAGCCAGAGTACGTTTTCGCTGCCATCGTCGTCTTCACGCACCAATGCCATCCCGGTCGCCCGGCTGCCCGGATCGATCTTGAGCCGCATCGGCTGCATGTCGCCACCCACCCGGTCTTTTAGCCGGATGGTGAACGGGTGAACCCGTACCACTACCGCCCGATCCCGATCCAGCAGCAGCCGTGCCCTTTTCTCGGAGCATGGCATCAGCGGCTTTTTTCTCTTGTCGATCACCAGAACGGCCATGCCATTCCTCCTGTTCAAATGCCCTTGCGGACCTTGTCCGCGGGGCCTAAGCCCCCTCTCCCCTCGGGAATGTCGGCAACCGGCTCCTGTCCGAAGACAGCGGTGGAAACCTTCGGGCCTTTACCTTTGCCCAGCATGATCTCCACCTTCCAGTGTCCGGGACTGAGGAAGCATCCCGGAGTGGGTCTTAACGACCTGTTGCCGACGTAGCGGGCTGGTTACCGCTCTCCCTGGTCAACCCAGCCTGTTCTCACAAGCTCCGTCATTTAGGGCGGGGTAGTTGACCGATTGAGGCCTTCTGTTGGATTACGGAAAGAAAAACAGGGAAGAGGGCGCCAAGGCGCCCAATCCACGCTGAGTCACGGAAACTAGTCCCTTGCACCGGCGGCTGCAAGGGCGGCATTCTTCCTGGCAAACCGTCCTCTGGTTACGCACAAAACTCAGCCAGCGGCAAAAACCGGTAAGGGATCGGCGGCGCCAGCGCGGCTGAGGTTAGAAACGATGCCGGCATGACATTGGGGACTTAGCGCCGTTTGAAACGGCAATCGAGTTCGGCGAGGTGGCCTGTCAGACTGACGTTTAGTGGATTGGAACCGGCGCGGCAAGTGATCGCGCGCACGCCGTGGTTTTCCTTGTCGAACAGGTGAATCATTGCTCGCTCGTTGGCGCTCAGCTGGTGTGTGGGCTTCGACTCATGGAGCGCATCAACGAGGTTTGAGCTAGGCTGTGTCGCTCCTGTAGGCCGCACCTGATCCCTGACTCCCGTTTACGGACAAGTTCAATCATGCCCGATCACCACCATACTCATGCTCACCTTGACCCGACCAGTGGCGACCGTCGAGTGGCCGTTGCGATTTGGGCAAATGCGATATTGACCGTCGCGCAGATCATCGGCGGGATTCTCTCAGGTAGTCTGGCGCTGATCGCCGATGCGTTGCATAACTTCTCCGATATGGCCGCCCTGGTCATTGCCTTTGCCGCACGCAAGATTGCGCGCCGCCCTGTCGATTCACGAATGACTTTCGGCTACGGTCGGATTGAAGTGGTTGC
>JBHEOB010000008.1:0-41953 GCA_046261775.1 Guyparkeria sp. | reverse complement strand
CCTTCAGGCCGTCGGCGGCGTTGTCGGCCTGATTGCGGGCGGCCTCGAGATCCAGTTCACGCTCGCCAAGGTTCACTTCGGCCTTGAGCAGGTCGGCCCGGGTGACCACGCCTTCGTCGTAGAGTTTTTGCGAAAGATCGCGGAACGAGCTGGCCGCTCCCCGCGCCTGACTGGCGACATCGACGAAGGCCTCGGCCGTATTGATGCCCGCGTAAGCCTCTATGGTATGGAGCACGAGCTGCTGGCGGGCGGCCTCGTCACCGGATTGCGCCGCCTGCAGCAGGGCATGCGCCTGGGTGCGCATCTCGCGGATCTTGCCGCCGTTGTAGACGGGGACCGAGAGCTTCAACGATGTCTGGACGTTTTGGTGCCAGCCGGGATCGTTGAGATTGTCCGGTTCCGTAGCCAATGCCTCAGCCTGATCTTCATCGCTGGATTTCTCGAAGAACTCCCCGGCGCCAAAGTCGTTGAAACTGGCCTGTTCCTGCTGCAACTTCATGCCGAACACGTTCAGCGGGTTGTTCGAGCCCATCACGCCGAACGACAGGTCCAGGGTGGGCAGCAGATTGCCGTTGGCCTGATCGATCGCGGCGCGTGCCTCGGCGATCCGGGCCTGGGAGAGATCCACGGCGGCGTTCTGGCTGAGCGTGAGCTTGACTGCCTGATCAAAGGGAAGAGGCAGTGCCTGCTGGCCCTGGTTCGCCGGTGCCGTCGGGGTGTCGGCGGCGAAGACGATCGCCTCGCCTTCGGCGCCAATCGCGTGACCGCTGACAGACAGGGCCAGGACGATGGCGGCCGAAAGCAGTTGCCGTGGCCGGACCGGATGGGGAAGGCGGGCGTGCGCCACGCGGTAGTCGTCCGGCGAATTCGTCGTTGAATCCAGGGTGTGGTTGCTGCGCGCCATGCTGCGTGTCCTTAAAGATTGCGATTGCGGAGCGTCCGGAGACTTCGTTCGCGTTGCCCTGAGGCCGCGCCGGAGTGTGCCCGGCAATCGGACCGGCAGGGATCGGTCTCTCCCAGCTAGCGCGAACCATATCAGTAAATTCTAATATATGAAACCTGCGTCCCGATCCTAACCGTATGAATGCTAGCACGCGGTTCCGGGACCGCCTTTTTCATCAGTATGTTGCGAGAAACTCATGCCGATGGGCCAATGCCGGCGTGGCGGCTTGCGGCCTAATCGGTATCATCGCGCTTCCCGTCCTGATGGGCGGGTGTGAATGGGAGCACTTCGAGGGAATGCGGCATGCGGTTGGCGATGGGGGTCGAATACGACGGCGGGCGATATCACGGCTGGCAGCGCCAGTCGCACAGCGATTCCGTCCAGGAGCGTGTCGAGCGGGCGATCAGTCGCGTGGCCGACGGTCCGATCGAAGTGGTCTGCGCCGGGCGTACCGATCGGGGTGTCCATGCGACGGGACAGGTGATCCACTTCGACGCCGACGTCGAAAGACCGACCTACGGTTGGCAGATGGGGACCATGCAGAACCTCCCGCGTGACATCACCGCGCTGTGGGTCCGGGAAGTCGACGAGACCTTTCATGCCAGGTTCTCGGCGACGGCGCGCGACTACCGCTATTGCCTGATCAACCGCTCGACCCACCCGGCCATTGCCGCCGGCCGGCTGAGCTGGTGGTATCGCCCACTCGACGAGGCGCTCATGCAGGCCGCCGCCGACCGCCTGTTGGGCGAGCACGACTTTTCCAGCTTCCGCGGCAAGGACTGCCAGGCGCACTCGCCCATGCGCCGGGTCGAGCGCATCGATATCGCCCGTCAGGGGGAGTATCTGTTCATCGACGTGCGGGCGAATGCCTTCCTGCACCACATGGTAAGAAACATCGTGGGTAGCCTGTTTGCCGTGGGAGGCGGCGAGCGTCCGGTCGAATGGATCAGCGAGGCCCTGGCGGCGCGTGATCGAGAGGCCGCCGGCATCACCGCGCCGGCAGACGGACTCTACCTGACCGGGGTGGAGTACCCGGCGGCCTTCGGATTGCCGACCCATCCGCGGCGGCCACTGTTCGAACAGGTGGGTTGATCTGTCCACCCTGATCGTTTGGTCGCCGGCCGTGGGGTTCGCGCCCCCTGTCGAGCACCCGCGGGAATCCTGCTAGACTCACCGCCCTGTTTTCCTTTCCTAACGAGGGTCGTGACGCCGTTGAACATCAGCCGTACACGGGTAAAGATTTGCGGGCTGACGCGCTCGGCCGATGTCGAGGCCGCGGTGGCCGCGGGCGCGGATGCCCTGGGGTTCGTGTTCGTGCCGGCCAGCCAGCGCTCCATTCGATTGGAGACGGCGCGCGAGCTCGTCGCGCGGGTGCCGGCCTTCGTCCAGACGGTTGCCCTGTTCGCCGACCCGACCGCGGACTGGGTCGAGACCGTGGTCGATCAGGTCGGCCCGGAGCTGCTGCAATTCCACGGCAGTGAAAGCGGTCGGTTCTGCCGACAGTTCGGTCGTCCCTACATCAAGGCTGTGAGTGCCGAGCTGGACGAGGAAGCGCGTCGGCGGGTCATGCAGGAACATCACACGGCGCGCGGGTTTCTGCTCGACAGCCATGCGGTCAGCGGCCTGGGCGGCACCGGGCACACCTTCGACTGGAACCGCTGGCCCCGGGACAACGGTCGTGATTGGCGGCCTTGGATACTGGCGGGTGGACTGTCGTCGGAGAATGTCGTCGAGGCGATCACGGCACTTTCGCCGTACGCGGTGGACGTCTCGAGTGGGGTAGAAGAGGCGCCGGGCATCAAGTCGGCTGAGAAAATTCATGCATTCATGCGAGGGGTAGGGCATGCCCGATACCAACACCAAGGCTAAGCCGTTCGTCGAGGCGATTGGCGCGCCGATCGATTACGCCAGTTTTCCGGATCAGCGTGGGCGCTTCGGCGACTACGGCGGTCGTTACGTCGCGGAAACGCTGATGGGTCCGATCGAGGAGCTGGCCGCCGCCTACGATAAATATCGTGACGATCCGGGCTTTCTGGAGGAATACGAGTCCGACCTGCGCGACTTCGTCGGTCGCCCGACGGCGCTCTATCACGCCAAGCGCCTCTCCGAGCTCTACGGTGCCGAGATCTGGCTCAAGCGCGAGGATCTCAATCACACCGGCGCGCATAAGATCAACAATGCCCTCGGCCAGGCCCTGCTCGCCAAGCGGATGGGCAAGACCCGCATCATCGCCGAGACCGGTGCCGGCCAGCACGGCGTGGCGACCGCCACCGTCGCCGCCCGCCTGGGGATCGAGTGCGTGGTCTACATGGGCGCCGACGATATCCAGCGTCAGGCGCCCAACGTCTTTCGCATGCGGCTGCTGGGCGCCAAGGTAGTGCCGGTCGATTCCGGCACCCGCACCCTCAAGGATGCGCTCAACGAGGCGATGCGCGACTGGGTCACCAACGTGGATGACACCTTCTACATCATCGGTACCGTAGCCGGCCCGCACCCGTACCCGATGATGGTGCGCGACTTCCAGTCGGTGATCGGCCGGGAATCGCGTGCGCAGATGTTGGAGAAGACCGGCGAGTTGCCCGACCAGGTGGTTGCCTGTGTGGGCGGGGGTTCGAACGCCATCGGCATCTTCCACGAATTCCTGGCCGACGACACGGTAGAGCTGCACGGCTCGGAGGCTGGCGGTGACGGTGTCGAAACCGGTCGCCACGCCGCGCCCCTGACCGCCGGCCGACCGGGCGTGCTGCACGGCAACCGCACCTACCTGATGGAAGACGACAACGGCCAGATCATCGGGACTCACTCGATCTCCGCTGGCCTCGATTACCCGGGTGTCGGCCCGGAACACGCCTGGCTCAAGGACATCGGCCGCGTTCAATACGCGGCGATCACCGACGACGAGGCCATGGCTGCCTTCCACGACACGATGCGTTGTGAAGGGATCATTCCGGCGATCGAGACGGCTCACGCCGTGGCGCATGCCCGCATTCTCGGTGAAGCCCGCGGTGGACAGCGCATCCTGATCAACCTCTCCGGTCGGGGTGACAAGGACATCAATACGGTAGCCAAGCTCGAGGGGATCGAATTGTGAGCGAGACGTACATGCAGAACAGCCGACTGGTATCCCTGTTCGAGCGCCTCAAGGGCGAGGATCGCGCCGCCCTGATTCCCTACATCACCGCGGGTGATCCGGACGCCAAGGCCACGGTCGAGTTGATGCACGCGATGGTCGAGGGTGGGGCAGATGCCATCGAGATCGGCGTGCCGTTCTCCGATCCCATGGCCGATGGTCCGGTCATTCAGTCCGCCCACGAGCGGGCCCTGAAAACCGGATTGGGTTTGCGTGGCGTGATCGACCTGGTATCCGAATTCCGTCGCCGCGACATGGACACACCGGTGGTGTTGATGGGCTATCAGAACCCGATCGAGGCCATGGGTGTCACGGCGTTCGTTGACAAGGCCGGCTCGGCCGGCGTCGATGGCGTGTTGACCGTCGACCTGCCGCCGGAAGAGGCCGACGAGTTGTCCGCTGCCATGGGCGCGCGGGGCATGGCGCCGATCTTCCTGCTGGCACCGACCACCAGCGCGACGCGTACTCGCGAAGTGGCGAGCAAGGGCTCCGGTTTTGTCTACTACGTCTCGCTAAAGGGCGTGACCGGGGCTGCCAACCTGGATACCGACGCGTTGGCGGCACAGGTCGAGGGGATTCGTGAAGCCTGCGCGCTGCCGGTGGGTGTGGGTTTTGGCATTCGTGATGCCGCAACGGCCGGGCAGGTGGGTCGCGTGGCCGACGCGGTGATCGTCGGCAGTGCGATCGTCCGGCTGATTCACGAGCAGGCCACGGCAGCCGGGGGCGTGAACGCCCCGGTGCTTGAGACCGTGCGCGGTTTCCTCGCCGAACTCCGGGCGGCCCTGGAGACGGCCCGCGACTGACGAACATATATTTGCTGGTGAGGCGGCGTTCTCGCCCCGATATCGAGATTACCCTGGGAGAGGTCGAGCATGAGCTGGCTGGACAAGCTGATTCCATCGCGCATCCGCACGGAAAGTAATGGCAAGCGCGGGGTGCCGGAGGGATTGTGGGTCAAGTGCGACGGCTGCGACGCGGTGCTGTATCGCGAAGAGTTGCGTCGTAACCTCGAGGTCTGCCCGAAGTGCGGTCATCACATGCGTATCGGCGTGCGTGACCGGCTGGACGCCTTCCTCGATCCCGAAGGACGGGAAGAACTGTTCACCGATATCTCCCCGGTGGACATGTTGAAATTCCGCGACCAGAAAAAGTATCGAGACCGTATCAGCGCCAGCCAGAAGAAGACCGGCGAGCGCGATGCGCTGGTGGTCATGCGTGGCAGTACCGATGGCGTGCCGGTTGTTGCCGTGGCCTTCAATTTCGCCTTCATGGGCGGATCGATGGGGTCGGTCGTCGGCGAGAAATTCGTCCGAGGCGTCGAAGCCGCGATTCAGAATCGTTGCGCACTGGTGGTGTTCACGGCCTCCGGTGGTGCGCGCATGCAGGAGGCGCTGTTCTCCCTGATGCAGATGGCCAAGACATCGGCGGCGCTGACCCGCCTGTCGAAAAAACGGTTGCCGTTTATCGTGGTGCTGACCGACCCGACCATGGGCGGGGTCTCGGCCTCGCTTGCCATGCTGGGTGACGTGCAGATTGCCGAGCCCAATGCCCTGATCGGCTTTGCCGGTCCGCGTGTGATCGAGCAAACCGTGCGCGAAACGCTGCCCGAGGGCTTCCAGCGCAGTGAGTTCCTGCTCGATCACGGCGCGATCGACATGATCGTACCGCGTGACGAGTTGCCGGGAACGATCGCGCTGCTGGTGGCCAATCTGCAGAAAAAGGACCTGCCCCGCGAGACGGCCCGCGCGGCATCGTGACACCGTTTGTGGGGCTATTTCGTTTGCCTCGACACGCGAGCCGGGTCTGGGGTTCGTGAGCCGGTCGGTTGATGAATGGCTGGTCGTGTTGTTGCAGCGCGATCCCAACCGGATCGAGCCGGGGGTCGAGCGCTGCCGACGGATCACCCACGACCTGCTGGGAGAGCGGCCCGCCGCCTGCGTGATTACGGTGGCGGGTACCAACGGCAAGGGCTCGAGCGTGATGATGGCCAGCGCGATCTGTCGCGCGGCCGGCTACCGGGTCGGTAGTTACACGTCACCCCACCTGGTGGATGTGCGTGAGCGGTTCCTGATCGATGGTGACATGGTCGAATCCATGGCGTTGGTCAGGGCCTTCGAGCGCATCGAGACGCATCCGGATAGTGACGCGTTGACCTACTTTGAATGGCTGACCGTGGCGGCCTTTCTCGTGTTTGCCGAGGCGGGCGCCGAAATATGGGTGCTCGAGGTCGGGCTGGGGGGGCGTCTGGATGCAGTCAATGCACTCGATGCCGATCTCGCCCTGATCACGGCGATCGGCCTCGATCACCAGGATTGGCTGGGTGAGGGGCGCGAGACGATCGGCCGCGAGAAGGCCGGCATCCTTCGGTCCGGCCAGCCGGCCGTGTACGTTGATCCCGAGCCGGTCGAGTCCGTCCGCGAGGTTGCCGAACGTCTTGGCGCCGACTTGCAATCCCTGGGCGAGGACTTCGCCGTCTCGGCCTCCTGTCCGTCATCGCCTCTCGAAAACACGGGGGTTTTCGGTTTGGTTCGTCGCGGGCAGACTGTCTGCCTGCCGCGTCCCGGTCTGACGGGGCGGCATCAGTGGAACAACGCCGCCGGCGTCGTTGTGTTGCTGCAACACCCCTGCAGCCCGCTTGCCATCCCGGATCAGGCCGTTCGGGAAGGGCTCGCCGGCGTTCGATTGGCCGGTCGACTTGAGCGATTTGCGGATCGCGGGCGGACGGTGATCTTCGACGTGGCCCATAATGTCGAGGCAGCCTGCACGTTGGCCGCCGCCTTGGCCGAAGCGCCCGCGGCCCGCCGGCTCGCGGTTTTCTCCTCATTGGGGGACAAGCCCGTCGAAGGAATCGTTCAGGCACTGAAGGCATCCTTCGACGGCTGGTGGGTGGCCCCGATCGAGGAACCGAGGGCGGCCGAGATGGATCGGATCGAGTCCGCCCTGGCTCACGCCGGTGTGGACTGGGTGAACCGTGAAGCCGACCTTGTGGGCGCGTATAATGCGGCGCTCGCACACGCGGGGGTGGGCGACGAGATCGTGGTGTTTGGTTCGTTTCACGTCGTTGGTCCGTTGCGGGCACGACTGGATACGCGCGAGAATGCGCAGCGTTAGAACGGACGGGTCGCCCCCGATTCAAAGAGGACGTCGTGGCAGAGCAAACCGAATCAAGCTGGACCGAATCACGGTTTCGTCAACGACTGGTTGGCGCGTCGGTGGTCGTGGCGCTCGCCGTGCTGCTGTTGCCGCTCTGGCTGGATGGCAGTGGCATCGACAGCCTGCGGGTCCAGCCGGCACCGGAAACGCCCGACGTGGAAGGCATGGACCAAATCGAGGTGCCCCAGCCGCCGGGGGAGAGCGGTGAGCCGCTCGAGAACCCGCCGGGCTCCCTGTTCCCGGACCAGACACCGATCGAGGCGCGCGAGCCGTCCTCCTCGGATCCCATGCCGGCCGATGCCGAGGCCTCTTCGACCCAACAGCTCCAGTCCGAGGTCGCAGCGGTCGCCGGAACGGAAACGGACAGCCCGGGTCGGGAGGGTTCAACCCAGACCCAGACTGATGTCGACAGCGACAAGGCGGCTGGCGCAGCTAGCGGAGACCGCGATGATGCCGACGGTGGCGAAGGACAGTCCTCGGCGGAACCGGCAGGCGCTGAGGACAAGGCCTCGGCAGACGCGTCGTCTTCCGGTGATTCCCAGACTGCACAGGCGTCCTCCCCAGACGCCAAGCTGCCGGAAAGCTCGGCCAGCGGGGAGTTCGTGGTCCAGCTCGGCAGTTTCTCGGATGAGCAAAACGCACGCTCGCTTGCCGACTCGGTCGAATCCTCGGGGTTCGACGTGTTCGTGACCCCTCTGTTTTCGGAGCAGGGCACGGTTTGGCGAGTCAGGGTCGGCCCCTACGCAAGTCGCGACCTGGCCGGCGAGGCGACCGAGCGCCTGCGCCAGCGCATTGGCCGTGACGGCCTGGTGATGACCAGGTGAAGCACGGTAGCGAAGGGGGACGGTCATGACGATGGTCGACTGGATCTTGCTGGCGATCGTCGTGGTCTCCACGGCGATCGCGTTGGTGCGCGGCTTCGTCAAGGAGGTGATCTCGCTGCTCACCTGGCTGGCCGCTTTCGGCATTGCACTGGCGTTCTCGCAGGCCGCCGCCGTGTTCGTGCCGGAAGCGGTCGACATTCCCTCGGCGCGGGTAGCCATTGCCTTCGTTACCCTGTTTATCATCGTGTTGATCCTGGGCGGGATCATCAACTGGGCGATCTCGAAACTGGTAGAAAGCACGGGCTTGTCGGGCACCGACCGGTCGGTCGGCATGGTCTTCGGGCTGTTGCGCGGCGTGCTGATCGTCGCCGGACTCCTGCTTTTGGGTGCATTCACGGCCTTGCCGCAGGAGGAATGGTGGCGGACCTCGACATTGATACCGCACTTCCAGGTGGTCGCCGAATGGCTGATGGCCGTGTTGCCGGCCGACGTCGCCCGCAACGTACAGTGGTAGTGGCACACTGAAGAACCTGGCGACCCGCCGGATGAGGGTCGCCTTTCGGAAACTCTCCGAACCGCGCCGGAACGGTCTTCTGATCGCTCCGGCGCCGCCGTTTCGGCCTTGGGCGGGAGTGCTCTGGTCGGGGCTTTTTGACTTATTGCACGGTTAGATACCGAGGTGGATTGACGCATGTGCGGCATTATTGGGATCGTGGCGAAATCGCCGGTGAATCAGGCGCTGTACGACGGGCTGACCGTTCTGCAGCACCGGGGTCAGGATGCGGCCGGCATCCTTACCTCGGACGAGGACCGGCTTTTTCTCCGCAAGGAAAATGGTCTGGTCAAGGACGTCTTCCACACCCGTCACATGCGACAACTGATGGGGAACATGGGTATCGGTCATGTCCGCTACCCGACCGCCGGTTGTGATTCGTCCGCCGAGGCGCAGCCGTTCTACGTCAATGCGCCTTATGGCATTGCGATGGGGCACAACGGCAATCTCACCAATGTCGACGAGTTGCGTGCGGCGGTGGTGGCGGAAGATCGGCGGCACCTGAACACGAACTCGGATTCCGAGGTACTGCTCAACGTCTTCGCCCACGAACTGGCCGCGATCGCCGGTGCGAGGCCGTCTGCCGACGACGTCTTCGCGGCGATCACCAACGTGCATCGTCGCGCGCGCGGTGCCTACGCGGTAATCGGCCTGATCGCCGGGGAAGGTGTGCTCGCTTTCCGTGACCCGTACGGCATTCGTCCGGTCTGTTATGGCAAACGTGAAACCGAGAACGGTACCGAGTACATGGTTGCCTCCGAGTCGGTGGCCATCGAGGCCGGCGAGTTCGAGCTGGTCCGCGATCTCGCCCCGGGCGAGGCCATCTTCATCTCCGCTGACGGCGAGGTCACCTTGCGCCAGTGTGCAGATGAGCCGCAATACACGAGCTGCATATTCGAGTACGTCTACCTCGCTCGTCCCGATTCGATCATCGATGACGTATCCGTCTACCGTGCGCGCATGCGCATGGGCGAGATGCTGGCAGAGAAGATCCAGCGCGAGTGGTCTCACCACGATATCGACGTGGTTATCCCCATTCCCGATACCAGCCGGACTGCCGCCCTTGAGATCGCGGTCAACCTCAATCTCAAGTACCGCGAGGGCTTCGTCAAGAATCGCTATATCGCGCGGACGTTCATCATGCCCGGCCAGGCCAAGCGCAAGCGCTCGGTACGCCAGAAGCTCAATGCCATCGATCTGGAGTTCCGCGGCAAGAACGTGCTGCTGGTCGACGATTCGATCGTGCGGGGGACGACCTCGAGCGAGATCATCCGCATGGCCCGCGAGGCCGGGGCAAAGAAGGTGTTCATGGCCTCGGCGGCACCACCGGTGCGCTACCCGAACGTCTACGGCATCGACATGCCGGCAGCGGACGAGTTTGTGGCGCATGACCGCGATGTCGAGGGGATTCGCGATGTGATCGGTGCCGATGACCTGATCTACCAGGATCTCGAGGACCTCCAAGAGGCCGTGCGTCTGGGCAATCCGACCCTGGGCGAATTCGACAGCTCCTGCTTCACCGGCGACTACGTTACCAACGATATCGACAGCACGTACCTTAACAATCTCGCCAGCAATCGCGCCGACGACGCGCGAGACCAGGCCAACGGGGTAGCCGGGGCATCACGTCGCTCTCGGGATATCGTCTCCGTCGGTCTCTACAATGACCAATAGCCGGCGTGGTCTGGCGTGGATTGTCGCCTGGACGTCATTGTTGTTTGCCGGCCTTACGGGCGTATCGGTCGCCTCGGGCACCGGAAACGCCGAGTCGGTCTCCATGACGGTCACGGACACGACATTGCCTGATCGGGTATTGCGCTCGGCATCTTCCATGGCCGAGCGCCTCGATCGCGCTCCCGATGGGGGGGAGCAGGCCTTGGTCGTGGATGTCTCCAGCCAGCGGCTCTATCTTTTCGAGGCCGGTGAGCTTGTCGGCGGCTTTCCGGTATCGACCGCCGAGCGCGGCACCGGCAATCGGGAAGGCAGCCTGCAGACGCCCCTGGGTCTGCATCGCGTCGACCAGAAGATCGGTGCCGATGCGCCTCGCGGCATGATCTTTCGTGGCCGACAGCCCACCGGCGAGCTGGCTGAGATCCTGACCAGACCCGACCAGCGTGCCGCTCGCGACGACGTGACCACCCGCATCCTCTGGCTCCAGGGCCTCGAGCCCGGCGTCAATCAGGGTGGCGACGTCGATTCCAAGCAGCGCTACATCTACATCCACGGCACTCCCGAGGAAGGACGCATCGGTCGTCCCGCCTCGCACGGCTGCGTGCGCATGACCAACGCCGACGTGATCACGCTGTTCGACCGTGTGCACGAAGGCGCGCTGGTCGACATCATCGAATAAGAACCCGACGCATTGCCGTTTTTCGGAGACCTGTTCCATGCCCGACTATCGTTCCAAGACCACCACCCACGGCCGCAACATGGCCGGTGCCCGCGCCCTGTGGCGCGCGACGGGCGTGAAGGACGACGATTTCGGCAAACCGATCATTGCGATCGCCAATTCCTTCACGCAGTTCGTGCCGGGCCACGTCCATTTGAAGGACATGGGCCAACTGGTGGCGCGCGAGGTGGAGGCCGCCGGCGGGATCGCCAAGGAATTCAACACCATCGCCGTGGACGACGGCATCGCGATGGGTCACGGCGGCATGCTCTACTCGCTTCCCAGCCGTGACCTGATCGCCGATTCGGTCGAGTACATGGTCAACGCCCACTGCGCGGATGCGCTGGTGTGCATCTCCAACTGCGACAAGATCACGCCGGGGATGCTCAACGCCGCGATGCGGCTGAATATTCCGGTGGTCTTTGTCTCCGGCGGACCGATGGAGGCGGGCAAGACGCGCCTGTCGCCGGATTCCGACGAGGTGATCAAGCTCGACCTGGTCGATGCCATGGTCAAGGCGGCCGATGATTCGGTCTCCGACGAGACGCTCGCCCAGATCGAGCGCTCGGCGTGCCCGACTTGCGGGTCATGCTCGGGCATGTTTACCGCCAACTCGATGAACTGTTTGACCGAGGCGCTGGGCCTCTCCTTGCCGGGCAACGGCTCGTTGCTGGCCACACACGCCGATCGCCGCGAGCTGTTCCTTGAGGCCGGTCGCCAGATCGTGCGCCTGGCGAAGACCTACTACGAGGCCGACGACGCCTCCGTGTTGCCGCGTTCGATCGCCACGCGCGAGGCGTTCGAGAACGCCATGGCGCTGGATATTGCCATGGGCGGATCGACCAACACGGTGCTGCACCTGCTGGCCGCGGCGCGCGAGGGCGAGGTCGCGTTCGACATGACCGACATCGACCACATGAGCCGCAAGATCCCGCACCTGTGCAAGGTCGCGCCCAGCACGGCGCAGTACCACATGGAGGACGTGCATCGCGCCGGTGGCGTGATCGCAATCCTCGGCGAGCTCGACCGGGCCGGTCTGCTACACAACGACATCCCCAACGTCCACAGCAAGACCGTCAAGGACGGCCTCGACCGCTGGGATATCGCCCGCGATACGGCCTGCGAAGAGGCCAAGAGCCGCTATCTGGCCGGTCCGGCCGGCATCCCCACCCAGACGGCATTCTCGCAAGACACCCGTTGGCCGAGCCTCGACATCGACCGGGCCAAGGGCTGCATCCGCGACTACGAGCACGCCTACTCCAAGGACGGTGGCCTGGCCGTGCTCTTCGGCAACATCGCCCGTGACGGTTGCATCGTCAAGACGGCCGGCGTGGATGAATCCATCCTCAAGTTCACTGGCCGGGCGCGTGTCTTCGAGTCGCAGGATGCCGCCGTCGAGGCGATCCTGACCGACCAGATCGTCAAGGGCGACGTGGTGGTGATCCAGTACGAAGGCCCCAAGGGCGGGCCTGGCATGCAGGAAATGCTCTACCCGACCAGCTACTTGAAATCCAAGGGGCTGGGCAAGGATTGCGCGCTGCTGACTGACGGGCGTTTTTCCGGCGGGACCTCGGGGCTGTCCATCGGTCATGCCTCACCCGAGGCCGCCTCCGGCGGTGAAATCGCCCTGGTCGAGGAGGGCGACACCATTGTCATCGACATCCCCGAGCGCACGATCCATCTCGACATCAGCGATTCGGATCTCGCCCACCGCCGCGAGAAGATGATCGAGCGGGGCGAGGCGGCCTACAAGCCGGTCAATCGCGAGCGCTACGTCAGTCAGGCGCTCAAGGCCTACGCGGCGCTGACCACCTCGGCCTCGCTGGGCGCGGTGCGTGATCTCTCGCAGATCGGCGTGAAGTAAACCGGTGACTGTCGGGACCTACATCCCACCGCACTTCCGCCAGGATGACCCGGCGGTGCTGGCCAAGGTGGTGGCAACCCACCCGTTCGCCGCTCTGGTGCTGGCCAATGATGGACAGATGCCGTGCGTGCATCTGCCCTTTTTGCGTTTCGGTGCCATCGACCAACCGGACCGGTGGCGGTTCGAATCGCACCTGGCCCGCGCCAACCCGGTCGCCGAGGCGCTGGCCGATGGTCGCGAGGCGCACGCGATCCTGATCTTTACCGGCCCGGATGCCTATATCTCCCCCCGCTGGTACGCCGATGCCCGCGACACCAGCGTGCCGACCTGGAACTACCAGGCGATCCATGTCCGCGGCACCGTGCGGCTTGCCGGCGAGCACGATCCGGGCTGGCTCGATCGTCACCTGCACGACCTGATCGATACCCACCAGGACCGTATTGGCGGCGCGCCATTCGAGTGGAGCCACCTGCCGGAGCGACAGATTGCGGCGATGAAGGCAGCGATCGTCGGGATCGAGCTGCTTCCCGAGCGCATTGACGGCATCGAGAAGCTTGCGCAGAACAAGACGGCCACCGATCGCGTGGGGGTGATCGCCGGACTTGAAGGGCGGTTGGATCAGGAAGCAAAGGCCATGGCCGAATTGATGGCGGTGCGTGAGCCAACGGAGAAGCGCTAACCCGTGCAGTTCACACCTTGAGGGCGGATCTGGAAGTCGTCCGTATCGCTATGATTAAACAAGGGAACTGATTTTTTATCACTGGTGAATTCCGCTGGCGCGGCTGTGAAAGCCTCTGACAAATGGGTAAAAGAACCAGGCTTGGTGAACACGCCATTTTGGGCTGGATGTCCGACACCCCTGGCCGTCCGGTAGGTTTGTCACGGTAGAGTCGGTTTGATGCCAGAACGCCTCTTTCCCCTGGGATTTAGTGAGAGCGTCTGGTGCGACTTCATTAGGCACCGAGATTGGGCCCCGCTTGGCTCGCGGCCACTGGCGCCGGGCAAGGGCCCTTGAAGCAAAAATCCCCGTCAGGTCATTGACCTGGCGGGGATTCCTCATTTTTGGCGGAGGGTCAGGGATTCGAACCCTGGAAGGGCTATTAACCCTTGCCGGTTTTCAAGACCGGTGCATTCAACCGCTCTGCCAACCCTCCGAAGGCTGCGCATCTTCCGCGATAGCGCCTGTGGGTGTCAAGCCGAGTGTCCGTTGTTGCAAACAGACAACGGGCATGTGGCTTTGGGGCAAAAATTGAATCCTGTTCGGGCCTGCTCGGGAACCGCAGCGGTGCGGTCCGGTCTCAAAGCCGCCAACGTATCGGTTCTCGCGGTCGATTGTTGTGATATCTTTTTTTAGTTTCGTGTTGATGAGCATTCCAAATTCAAGGAGATCGAATTATGCGTTGGTCCTATCTTGCTTCAGTCGGTGCGTTGGCCGTGGTCCTCTCGGCGTGTAGCTCAACCCCGGGTCCGGGCGCCGATGATGGTGCTGCCGGTGCAGGTGCCGATTCCGCTTCCGCCGACGGTGCCCAAAGCAGCGGCATGCGCGGCGCTGGCGGCATGAGCCAATCAGAGTTGTACGAAGGTCAGCCGGTCGAGCGTGAGCGTGTTGTCTATTTCGGCTTCGATGAGTACTCGGTTGCCGGTCAGTACCAGGGCGTGATCGAATCCAACGCCGACTTCCTCAAGGAGAACGGCAATCGCGACGTGGTGATCGAAGGTCATACCGACGAGCGTGGAAGCCGCGAGTACAATATCGCGCTGGGCGAGAAGCGCGCCAACGCCGTTCGCGACGTGTTGCTCTCCTACGGTGTGTCTTCCGGCCAGATCGATACCGTCAGCTACGGGGAAGAGCGCCCGGCGGTCGACGGCAGTGGCGAGGCGGCCTGGTCGAAGAACCGTCGCGCGGTGATCGAATACGGTCAGTAATTCGGTTCCGTTTGGGATCGGGGCAGGCCCTATTCCGATCGAAAAAGCCAGGCGATCGCCTGGCTTTTCTACGTTCTGCTGCTGCTCATTCCTGCAGTGAGGTGCCTTGAGGGCGGTCGCGGGCACTCGGATAGGGTCTCGCCGGGGGCGGAGTGAGTACCGTGTTGAAGTGTTCGGCCCGCGGGTTGGTTTTAGGGAAATCCTTGCTGTAGTGGAGCCCGCGGCTCTCCTGGCGGGTGAGTGCCGAGCGGACGATCAGGTCGGCGACTTCTACCAGGTTGCGCAGTTCGATCAGGTCGTTGCTCACCCGGAAGTGGGCGTAGTAGTCGTGGATTTCGCGACGCAGGAGATTGATCCGATCGCGGGCCCGGTACAGGCGCTTGTTGGTGCGCACGATGCCGACGTAACTCCACATGCTGCGCCGCAGTTCATCCCAGTTGTGGGTGACCACGACCGCCTCGTCCGGATCGGTGACCTGGCTCTCGTCCCAGGCAGGGATCGCCGGATGTTCGTGGTCCCCCGACTCGGGGTGCTCGGCGATTTGCTCGGCGGCGGCTTGGGCGAAGACCAGGCATTCGAGTAGCGAGTTGCTGGCGAGCCGGTTGGCTCCGTGCAGGCCGGTGTGGGCGGTCTCGCCGATGGCGTAAAGGTTATCGATATCCGTGCCCCCGTGTTCGTCGACCATCACGCCGCCACAGGTGTAGTGCGCGGCGGGGACCACGGGCAGGGGTTCACGGGTCATGTCGTAGCCGAATTCGAGGCATCGCTCGTGGATCATCGGGAAGTGGGTCTCGATGAATTCACGGCCCTTGAAGCTGATGTCGAGGTAGACGCAATCGATGCCGAACCGCTTTATCTCCGCATCGATGGCGCGGGCGACGATGTCGCGCGGTGCCAGTTCGGCATCCGGGTGGTGTTCGGGCATGAAGCGGGTGCCGTCAGGGCGTAGCAGCACACCGCCTTCGCCGCGCACCGCCTCGCTGATCAAGAAGGATTTCGCGCGCGGTTCATACAGGCAGGTGGGGTGGAACTGGATGAACTCCATGTCCGATACCCGGCATCCGGCGCGCCAGCCCATCGCGATACCGTCGCCGGTGGCGCCGTCGGGGTTGGTGGTAAACAGGTAGGCCTTGGCGGCTCCTCCCGTGGCGAGCGCCGTGTGGTGCGCCCGCACCGTGATCACCCGGTCCTGCTTGATGTCGAGTATGTAGGCGCCAAGGCAGGCATCCGGCGTCTCGCCCAGGCGACGGGCGGTGATCAGGTCGACGGCGTTGTGGTGCTCGAGCACGGTCACGTTCTCACGTGACCGGACGGCGCTCACCAGCGTTTCCATCAGGGATCGGCCGGTGTGGTCGGCGGCATGCGCGACCCGGCGCTGACTGTGACCGCCTTCTCGCGTCAGGTGGAGGTGTTCCGGGTCGTCCCGGTCGTGACTGAAGGGCATCTCGAGCGATTGAAGCCACTCGATCTGAGCCGGTCCGGCCCGAACCACCCGCTCGACTACCTCGCGCTCGGGCAGGCTCGCCCCGGCCTTGATGGTGTCCTCGACGTGCTGCTCGATGTCCTGATGACCACTCAGGGCCGCCGCGATGCCGCCTTGGGCCCACGGAGTGCTGCCGCCGGCTAATTCGCCCTTGCTGATTACCAGCACGCGCAGGTTGGTCGGCAGGCGCAGGGCCATGGCCAGGCCTGCCGCCCCTGAACCGATGATCAGGATGTCGCTCTGGAGGGTGCTGCTCGGGTTCTGATCGATCATGAAGGCCTGGGATCCTCTTGCCGTCAGCCGCACAGATGCGGCCTCCGCCATATGTGTCACACTCGGGTTTTCGGTACAATGCCGTTCAACGAGTATACGTGCTTGAGCGCGCCGGCAATGGTCTCGGGCAGCCGTTTATTACGTTCTTTTGCCGTTGACGCAACGCGCGGGGTTCCGTTCGCACACCAACAAGGGCGGCCGCGAGACCATCGTTTTCTCACCCACCATTTTGTACGCAGGCAGGACCGAATACGGAAATGAGCGCCGAGGAGAACGACAAGGCCCTGGTGGCCCGCGCCCGTAAGGGCGACCGGCGAGCCTTCGATCTCCTGGTCCTGAAATATCAGCACCGCGTGCAGCGTCTGATAGCGCGCTACATTCGTGATCCTGAGCAAGTAAATGATCTTGCTCAGGAAACCTTCATCAAGGCCTACCGGGCGCTCGAGCGTTTCCGTGGTGACAGCGCGTTCTACACCTGGGTCTACCGCATCGCCGTTAACACCGCCAAGAACCAGCTCGCCTCGGATGCGCGGAGCGGGTACATGGTGTCTTTGAACTCCGGCGGTTCGGACGAGTCTGACGAACCAATGATCGAGCCCGAGGCGTTGCGTGACGGTGGAACACCGGATGCGCTCGCGGCGACCGAGGAGCTCAAGGCCGCGATCGACCGGGCGATTTCCGAACTACCCGAGGATTTGCGCACGGCCTTGACGCTCCGGGAGATGGAAGGGCTGAGTTACGACGAGATCGCGGCGGTCATGGACTGCCCGATCGGTACGGTACGGTCGAGGATATTCCGCGCCCGTGAGGCCATTGAGCAGTCGATTGAGCCGTTCAAGGACGGTTAATTTAGGTGACATTGGTATGAAGCAACGGCAGGCAAACGCAGCAACGAATCTTCGGGACACGGTTTCGGACTGGTGGGATGACGAATGGCAGGCGGATGAGCGTGAGCTTGACGCGCTGCTATCCGACATCGATGGGGTTCGCTCGCACGCCCGCGATTACGACCTTATCGGCAGCCGCCTGCGCGGCGAGCCGCTGGCAACGCGTGATCTGCTCGATTCGATCAATGTTCGCATCGACGACATTCCGGACGCCGAGCGCCCAGGCGGCGGCAAGGTTGTCTCGTTGCCCCCGGCCCGGACGTGGAAAAACCATCGCGTCTGGCAGGGTGCCATCGCGGCATCGCTGTTCGCCGCGGTGGCCGCGGTGGGTCTGACCCTCTCCACCGGCGAGCGCTCGCCGGTCCAGGGCGAGGCGCCGATGCAGGCTACTGCGCCGACTGACAACGACCGGGCCGTGATGGCATCGCTCAACACGCAGAAAGTGCCGGAGGATGCGTCGCCTTCCGCTGCGTTGTCGAACCCGCAACAGAGCCGCGTCATCCAGGCCTCGTCGGCATCGAGCAACGGCTCCAAGCTGCCTGACTGGGCGACTGGCCGGAGCAACATGGGTCCGGACCCCTACGTGGTGACGCACTACCGCATGGCGTCGCCCGAGTTCGGCACGACTGGTCCCGAGGCGCGGGCCGCGACCTTTGATCGAAAGTGAGCGAGGCGTAATGCAAGCATTGCGGTTGCCGTTGTCAAAACGATTCTCGTTGGCCACCTTCGCCTTGGCGGGGGTGGCTTTTTGCTGTTCGCCCGTCGGGGCGGAGCCAATGCTCAATGCCTTGCCGGCTGAACTCGAGGGGCCAAGCAGCCTGAAAACGTCGGCTCAGAGCCCGGGCAAGACAGACATGGCCAGCTTGCGCGAGCGGGTGCGGACCATGGTCAGCGCCATGGCCAACCGCACCTACGGCGGGCGATTCATCCACATGCGTGGCGATCAGATCGACCTGATGCGCGTGGTCCACCGTCAGGTCGATGGCAAACGCGTCGAGTTGCTGGTGTCCGAGAACGGCGAGGTGCGGGAGATCCGTCGGCTGGGCGATCGTTGTGCCTGTCTCTGGCCGGAACGCCGCCAGGTGATGCTGGGTGACTACCCGAACATCAACAGTCGCCTTTCCGGCGAGCGGTTCGAATCGATCGACAACCTCGACGACGACTACCGCCTGGTCGATTTGGGCGGCAGTCGCGTGGCCGGGGTGAGCTGCAACCTGATGGCCGTGGTGCCACGTGATGATTATCGTTATGGGTACAAGCTTTGCATCGGTGAGCAAGAGCCGTTGTTGCTGCGCATGAGTATCTACGACGAGCGTGGCCGTCCGATCGAACACAACCAGTTCACCCAGGTTGGGTCACTGGACTCGGTGGAGTTGACCTTTCAAGACGATTTGCTGGATGGCCTCGAGTCGGATTTCGAGCGTATCGAGCTCGGCGGCAAGCCTGTCGAGCAGGCACCGATACGCCAGAGCGGCTGGATTGTCGATCCCTTGCCCGCCGGCTACGAGATCCGCTCGAGCAGTTGGCGGCGCAACCCGTTGACCGGCCAGTATTTCGAGCACATGGTCGTCACCGATGGGCTGGCCACGGCCTCGGTGTTCGTCGAAAAACGCGAAGGTGACGCCGCGCGCCAGGTGACGCGAACCGACCAGGGCATGAGCATGGCGGCGCGCAGCGTCGACGACGTCCGTATCACCGCCATCGGCGATGTCCCCACTGCCACGGTCGAATCGCTGGTCGAGAACACCATCCGGGAATCGCCGCTGGCGCCGGATTATGGCAAGGAACCTCGGGGCGACTGATGGAACGCGATTCGGCATCGATCGAACAGCCTGTGCTTGAATCCGCGCGCGTGGTGGCCGTCGAGGAGGGTGGCGCCTGGCTGGAGTCCGAAGGCCAGGGCGGCTGCGCCAACTGCCGCGAGGGGCGCGGCTGCGGGGTCAGCGTGTTCCAGCGACTCTTCCGTCTGCCGCGTCACCGGCTTTATCTGCCCACCAAGGAAAGCCTGTCGGTGGGGGATCACGTGGTGATCGCGCTGTCGCAACGCGCGGTGCTGATCGCCTCGTTGTGGCTTTACCTCACGCCCTTGCTTGGCCTGCTTGGCGGTGCGCTGTTTGCCGAGGCGTTATTCGCACGGGAGTGGCTGACAGTGCTCGGTGCGATTGCGGGTCTGGCCGGCAGCCTGTGGCTCGTTCGCGCCCGCCAGCACCGGCAGGCCAGCTCCGGCGCCTTCTTCCCCGTTCTGCAAGAGATAACGCTTCGCCAGGCGAATGATCCGACACACAGGTCATCTTGACGAATCGCCCTCAGCCCGGATCTTTCATGAAGTCCCCGCGCCCTCGCTAGTCTCTTGACCGCGCACGGTTTTTTCTTCCGTCGGCCGTATTCCCTGATACGGCGCTCGTTCAGAAAAAACCGTGTGCGGCCAATATCCTGCGCGATCATCACGCGGAATCATGAAATATCCGGGTTAGAAGGCAGATTTGTCTTCGCTGCTTTTGGCAGTAACCTTTGCACTCTACCGTTGGCACGTTGCCACGTCGCTGCATCCCACGTAATTTCGGTCGTCCCGCTGATGCCTTCCCTCCGAATGGTTCCCCCGCAACTCGGCTCGTTCCAACGCACCCTTGTCGCGTTGGCATTGCTGTCGTTCCTGGCTCTGGCGGGGTGTGCCGATCCCGAGGACCGGCAATCGGCAGAACAGGTGACCGGTCTGCCGGATTTTACCGCGCTGGTGGAGGCCAACGCCTCGTCGGTCGTCAATATCACGGGCGTTAGCCGCCTGCCATCCCTGACGGCGCGGGGAGAGGGAAGCGATGGCGAGCAGGACTGGATGCGGGGCTTGTTCGGCGAGCGTGCCGACGAATTGCCCGGCCCGTTGCTGCCGCAGGAAAACGACGGCTCGGGTTTCATCTTGAGCGAAGACGGTTACGTCGTCACCAACGCGCACGTGATCGACGGCGCGAGCAAGGTTTTCGTGCGCCTCGCCGATGGACGTGAACTGGTCGCCGACGTGGTGGGTATCGATGGGATTGGCGATATTGCACTGCTCAAGGTGGATGCCGATGGACTGCCGTCCGTGTCGCTGGGCGATTCCGACGAAGTGCGCCCGGGGCAGTGGGCACTGGCCATCGGCTCGCCCTACGGCTTCGACCAGACGGTGACTGCCGGCGTCATCAGTGGGCTCGGACGACACCTCCCGGGGCAATCCAACCAGCCCTATGTGCCTTTCATCCAGAGTGATGTTGCCATCAACCCCGGCAACTCGGGCGGGCCGCTGTTCAACACCCGCGGGCAGGTAGTGGGCATCAACGCGCAGATATTCACCGAGTCCGGCGCGTTCAACGGCATCTCGTTTGCTATCCCTATCAACTACGTGGTGGACGTGATCCGTCAGCTCAAGCAGAACGGCGAGGTCAGGCGAGGGTTTCTCGGCGTGGAAGCCCGAGGCGTCAACCGTGATCTCGCCGATCGCCTCGGCCTGGAAAACGCGTATGGCGCCGAGGTGGTGGATATTGTCGACGGCTCGCCTGCGGCGCAATCATCGATTGGCGCCGGCGACATCATCCTGTCGGTCAACGACATCCCGATAGTCGATGCCGCCGGACTGACCGAGGCACTGGGGTCGCTTCCTCCTGGATCGAATGCCGTCCTGGAGGTGTTGTCGGACAAACAAACGCGGCGTGTCGATGTCACCTTGGCCTCGTTGCCCGAGGCGGAAGGAGACCGTTCCGGCTCGACGATCCCGGAGGCCACGCAGGAGCCGGAACTGGTCGTGATCGAGACGCTGGGCATGATCCTGCGTCCTGCCGAAGGTGGTGGAGTACGCGTTGGTGAACTTGATCCCGAGGGACCGGCCACGCTCGCGGGGCTGATGCCGGGTGATCGGGTGATCTCGATCGATCGCAAGCCGGTGGCCAGTCTATCCGAGGCGTATCGGGAGATCGGCCGAATTGCCCACAACCGGGGCAATAAGAGCGACGGGCTGGTGTTGTTCCTGGTCGAGCGCGACGGGCAGCAGCGCTTTTTCATGCCCGCCTTTTCAGGTAACCCGCACCAGACGAGATGATCTCGAACGCTGCCGGGCGCCATGGGTTGCGTGCAGCCCCATCCCTTGACCTATATACTGTGCGGCTTCTCCCGCGGTGGCGTTCCGCCGCTTGCGGGGCGTCCTCACGAACCGAAAGTTAATCCCCTATGGCGTCCGAGCGACTCTCCCGGATTCGCAACTTCTCGATCATCGCGCACATCGACCACGGCAAGTCGACCTTGGCCGACCGCATCATCCAGCGCTGCGAGGGCCTGGAAGAGCGCGAGATGAGCGCGCAGGTACTCGACTCGATGGATATCGAGCGCGAGCGAGGCATCACCATCAAGGCGCAGAGCGTCTCGCTGGACTACCACTCTCGGGATGGTGAAACCTACCGGCTCAACTTCATCGATACCCCGGGCCACGTGGATTTCTCCTACGAGGTTTCGCGGTCGCTCGCCGCCTGCGAAGGGGCGTTGCTGGTAGTGGATGCCTCGCAGGGCGTCGAGGCCCAGTCGGTCGCCAACTGTTACACGGCGATCGATCTCGGCCTCGAGGTCGTGCCGGTGCTGAACAAGATCGACCTGCCGGCGGCCGAGCCCGACCGGGTCAAGGCCGAGATCGAGGACATCATCGGCATCGAGGCGCAGAACGCCATCAACTGCTCGGCCAAGACAGGCGAGGGTGTCAACGAGGTGATCGAGCGGTTGATCGAACAGATCCCGCCGCCCCAAGGCAACGAGGAAGGGCCTTTGAAGGCCCTGATCGTTGATTCCTGGTTCGACAACTACGTTGGCGTAGTGGCGCTCGTGCGCGTCATCGACGGGGCGATCCGACCCAAGGCCAAGATCAAGGCGATGGGGACGGGCGATGTGTTCAGCGTCGACAAGACCGGCGTGTTCACGCCCAAGACCCTGGCCCGTGATGGCCTGCTCGCCGGCGAGGTGGGCTTCGTCATCGCCGGCATCAAGGACATCGACTCGGCCAAGGTGGGTGATACCTTCACCGACGCCGAGAATCCGGCAACCGAGGCGTTGCCGGGCTTCAAGGAAATGCAGCCACGGGTATTCTCCGGCCTCTATCCGGTCGAGTCCGATCATTACGATGATCTGCGCGAGGCACTGCGCAAGCTGCGTCTGAACGATGCCGCGCTGCATTTCGAGCCGGAAGTCTCGACCGCGTTGGGCTTCGGTTTCCGTTGCGGCTTTCTGGGGCTCCTGCACATGGAGATCATCCAGGAGCGACTCGAGCGCGAGTACAACATCGACTTGATCACGACCGCGCCGACGGTCATTTTCGAGATCGAGGAAAAGGACGGCGCGACCTACCAGATCCACAATCCGTCGCAGTTACCCGACCCGACGCTGATCAACGAGATTCGCGAGCCGATCATCGAGGCCCACATCCTCTGCCCGCAGGATTTCGTCGGACCGGTGTTGAGTCTCTGCATGGAAAAGCGTGGCGTGCAGAAGAACATGTTGTACTCGGGCAACCAGGTGACGCTGATCTTCGATCTGCCGCTCGCCGAAGTGGTGCTCGATTTCTTCGATCGTCTCAAGTCGGTGTCTCGCGGCTATGCCTCGTTCGACTATCACCTTGACCGTTTCGAGGCAGCACGCCTGGTCAAGATGGACATATTGATCAACGGCGAGTCTGTCGATTCGCTTTCGTTGATCGTCCACCGGGACAAGTCCGAGCAAAGGGGACGCGAGCTGGTGGAAAAGCTCAAGGAGCTGATCCCGCAGCAGATGTTCGAGGTGGCCCTGCAGGCGGCCATCGGCGGCAAGATCATCGCGCGGACCAACGTCAAGGCGCTGCGCAAGAACGTGCTGGCCAAGTGCTACGGTGGCGACGTCTCGCGCAAGAAGAAGCTGATTGAGAAGCAGAAGGCCGGCAAGAAACGAATGAAGAGCATCGGCAAGGTCGAGGTCCCCCAGGAGGCCTTCCTGGCCGTGCTGCAGATGGACAACAAGAACAACTGACCGTCGCTGCACGCGACCCGACCGACCCAACGCGGAGTACCTCGTGGATTTCGAACTTCTTCTGGTGGTTGTCACCCTGGCCAGTGGCCTGATCTGGCTGATTGATCGGCTGGTCTTCCGGCCACGTCGCCGCGCACGGCTGGCCAACGAGGCGCGGGAACTGGGCGCCGAGGCGGGTATCGATGACCGCAGCGTCAAGGACGACGAGCCGCTTCTGGTCGATTACGCCAAGTCGTTCTTTCCGATTCTCCTCGCGGTACTGATCATCCGCTCGTTCCTGTTCGAGCCCTTCCGGATCCCGTCGGGATCGATGATGCCGACGTTGCTGGTGGGCGATTTCATCCTGGTCAACAAGTTCGATTACGGCCTGCGCCTGCCGGTAATCAACACCAAGGTGCTGCCCCTTGGTGAGCCGGAGCGTGGCGACGTGGCCGTGTTCCGCTATCCGGAACAGCCCGAGGTCGATTACATCAAGCGGATCGTGGGGTTGCCCGGCGACATGGTGCGTGTCGACGATCAGCAGTTGTCTATCAATGGCAAGGCGGTGCCGCTCGAGACCACGGGGCGGTATGACGGGGATGCCAACCTGAAGCATGCCGGCCTGACCACGGCGATCGAGACCTTGCCCGACGGCGGGCCGCACCGGATACTGATGGACACGGATCGTCGCCTGGGCGCCGCGGAATGGACCGTCCCCGAGGGGCAGTATTTCGTCATGGGCGATAATCGTAACCACAGCAACGACAGCCGCTTCTGGGGTTTCGTGCCCGAATCGAATCTGGTCGGCAAAGCGGTTATGATCTGGTTGCACTGGAACTGGCAGGACGGTGGCTTCGATGCCTCACGCATCGGTCGATCGATAGACACCGTGGATGCTGATTGACGTCAATCGAGGGAATGTCCCGTGGTGACCGGCGGGCAGGGTGAGGATGACTAACATGGAAAACAGCGTTTCTAGGGAACAGCATTCAGGCATGATCTTGCGCGGCGTGACCGACCCGGGTCGTCAGCGCGGGATGTCGCTGGTCGGACTGGTCATCGCGGCGATCGTGCTGGGTTTCGCGGCACTGGTCGTGATGCAGGTCGTGCCGCTTTACATCGCCGATCAGAAGCTGAAGACCATCTTCAAGAGCCTCGAGGAAGAGTCCGCGGGTAGCCCGGCGGAGATCCGTCGAAAGATCGACAAGCAGTTGGACATCAACGAAGCCGACGACCGTTTCGATTCGAAGGAATTCGACATCCGCCCGGTCACGGGTGGTTTCAACGTGACCTACAACTACGATGGCCGCGCCACCCTGTTGGGCAACCTTTCCCTCGTCGCCGAGTTCAGACACCAGACTCGTGTCCGTAACTAAGAGCAGCAACCCACTGATCCGTGACTCGGAGACCCTGGCGCAATCGCTGGGGTTGAGTTTCGACAATGCCGATCTGCTCACGCAGGCGCTCCGGCATCGGTCGTCCGGAAAGCTGAATAACGAACGCCTGGAATTCCTGGGCGATTCGATCCTCAATCTGGCCATCTCGGACTACCTCTACCGCCACAAGCCCGAGGCGTCCGAGGGTGCGCTCTCGCGTCTGCGCGCCTCGGTGGTCCGCGAGGAAACACTGGCGCAGGTGGCGCGCCGCATCGGTCTGGGTGACTACCTGGTCATGGGTTCCGGCGAGTTGAAGAGCGGTGGTCATCGACGCGACTCGATCCTTGCCGATGCGCTGGAAGCGATCATCGGCGCCTTGTTCCTCGATCAGGGATTCGCCCCGGCGCATGGTTGGGTTCAGTCATTGTTCAGCGAGGAACTCGCTTCGCTGCCGGATGCCCAGCAGCTCAAGGATGCCAAGACGCAATTGCAGGAGTATCTGCAGCGCGACCGCCAGCCGTTGCCGGAGTACGAGGTGCTCGACCAGACCGGCCAGGCACACAAGCAGACCTTCGAAGTGGCCTGTCGGGTCACGTTCAGCGCGAAGCTGTTTGCCACACGGGCTAGCGGTTCGTCGCGTCGCCGTGCTGAGCAGACGGCCGCGCGCCGCATGCTCAAGACCCTGCAGGAACGCCACGACAATTCCTCCCCATCGGAGAGCCAGGCATGACCCCAGCGTCTCGTTTCGGTCAGGTGGCGATCGTCGGTCGTCCCAACGTGGGCAAGTCCACGCTGGTCAACAGGTTGGTGGGGCAGAAGGTCTCGATCACCGCGCCCAAGCCGCAGACGACCCGTCACCGGGTGACCGGCATCATCACCGAGCCCCGCGGTCAGGTCGTGCTGATCGACACCCCTGGTCTGCATGAAGGGGGGCGGGATGCCCTCAATCGCCAGCTAAACCGCACCGCCCGCAGCGCGCTCGAGGGCGTCGACCTGATCCTGTTCATGGTGCAAGCCGGTCAGTTCGGCGCGGAAGACGAGGCCGTGCTCAAGCTGCTCTCGCATGTCGAGGCCCCGGTGGTGCTGGTGATCAACAAGGTGGACCTGGTCAACGACAAGACCGAGCTACTGCCGTTTCTGGGCAGGGTGGGCGAGAAGGGCGAATTCGTCGAGATCTACCCGATGAGTGCCCGGCGGCGCCGCGGCCTCGACGGCCTGCTCGACCTGGTGTTTTCCTACCTGCCCGAGGGGCCGATCGGATACGACGAGGAGCAAGTGACCACCGCGCCGGTGCGCTTCATGGCCGCCGAGATCGTGCGCGAGAAGCTGGCCCGTTCGCTGCACGACGAATTGCCCTACCAGACCACGGTGATGATCGAGCGCTTCGAGGAGACCGATCGGCTGGTGACAATCGGGGCGGTCATCTACGTCGCCCGCGCCGGCCAGAAGGGCATCGTGATCGGCAACAAGGGGTCACGGTTGAAGATCGTCGGGCAGCAGGCGCGCGAGGCGATCGAGCACTTGCTGGACAAGCGGGTGATGCTCGACCTCTGGGTCAAGGTGGCCGACGACTGGGCCGATGACGAACGCTCGGTGGCCGCACTCGGTTACCAGTTGCCCGAATGACGCGGCGCTCGGCGGGGTGAAGTGACGCGGTGCGCGGCTTCCTGCTCCATGCCCGTCCGTTCAAGGAACACGGGCTGCTGCTCGATTGGCTGACCGACACCCGCGGTTGGGTGCGCATGCGCCAGAACGGCGGGCGCCGGGTCAAGAAACGGGGCAATCAGCGGCCACCCAACTTCGTCTGTCTCGAGCTTCAGACAGCCGGACGGGGAGGGTGGCCGGTACTGGTCGGCGCCGAGCCGGTGGAGGGATTGCGTTTCCTGCACGGCCAGTCGCTGGCCGCGGCCTTCTACCTGCACGAGCTGATCCTGCGGGCGCTGCGGCCGGAAGAGGCGGTGGCCGAGTTGTTTCTCGACTACTGGAAAAGCCTGGCCATGCTCGACTCCCCCGAGATGCCGGTCTCCGTGGTCGTGCGCCGCTTCGAGCGTCGCTTGCTCGAACATCTGGGGGCCGGACTCGACTGGGAGCACTCGGTCGACGACCGACCGATCGAACCCGAGCTTGAGTATCGTGTCGGTCTTCAGGGAGGCATCGTGTCCGGTAGCGGCTCGAGCGCGGTTCCGGGGCGTTTGCTGCTGGCCATCGCTCGTGACGAGCCATTGGCCGAAGCCGAGGATCGACGCCGGGCACGCGACTTGATGCAGGGGCTGCTCGCCCCGCATGTCGGCGCCGCTCCGTTCCTTTCGCGACGGCTGTGGCCTGCCGCCCAAAAATCGGATCGCCGGCCCGGTGCAGGCGTCCCTCACACGTCTTAGACTGACCACCCCAAGCGCTGCCCCATTCAATTCATGGGCAATGTCTCGAACAACACACAGATCTCGGAAGCCGAAAAGTCATGACCAATCGCGTCACCGCCCAGTACCCCCTGCTCGGTCTGAACATCGATCACGTCGCGACCCTGCGTCAGGCACGCGGGACGCGCTACCCCGATCCGGTTCATGCCGCGTTGCTTGCCGAACAGTCGGGGGCCGACAGCATCACCCTGCACCTGCGCGAGGATCGTCGGCATATCCAGGATCGCGATGTGGCGGTTTTGCGTGACCTGTTGCAGACCCGCATGAACCTCGAGATGGCGGCAACCGACGAGATGATCGAACTCGCCTGTCTGCTTCGCCCGCACGACGTCTGTCTGGTACCGGAGCGGCGCGAGGAGTTGACCACCGAAGGTGGCCTGGACGTGGCCGGCCAGATCGATCGCATCCATGCCGCCTGCGACCGGATGGGTGAGGCTGGCATCCGCGTGTCGCTTTTCGTCGACGCCGATCCCCGCCAGATCGATGCTGCCGTGGCCTGCGAGGCGCCCGTCATCGAGATCCATACCGGCCATTACGCCGATGCCGTTAACGACCACGATGCCAAGGAGCAGCTCGACCTGATTCGTCAATGCGCGTGTGATGCTGCCGACGTGGGTCTGGCAGTCAATGCCGGTCACGGTCTGCATTATCACAACGTGGCGGCCATCGCGGCGATCGAACAGATCGAGGAGCTCAATATCGGCCACGCGATCATCGCCCAGTCGATCTTTGCCGGCCTGCCGGCGGCGATACGCGAGATGAAGGCGCTGATGCACGCCGCCCGCTTCAATCGTTCAGCCGGCTGAGCCGAAGTCGGGCTGACACGGCACATGATCCTGGGTATCGGTACCGATCTGGTCGAGATCGCGCGTATGGATGCCGCTCTCGAGCGCCACGGCAGCCGCCTGCTCGAACGCATCCTCGGTCCCGATGAGCGCCGGCGATTGCCCAGGAGCCATCAGGGCAACTGGTTGGCCAAGCGGTTTGCCACCAAGGAGGCCGCGGCCAAGGCCTTGGGTACCGGATTTCGGGATGGCCTGCGATTGGTGGACATTCAGACCGTGCATGACGCATACGGTCGCCCGACCGTGCGGCTCGAGGGCAAGGCCCGCGAACGTTTCGACCGGATCGGCGGCGTGTCGATCGACCTGTCGGTCAGCGACGAGCGCGCCTACGCGCTGGCGTTCGTGGTGATCAGCGCGTGAGGAATCAGGACTCGCGCGTGGCGCTTTCCGTCTGACCCCGGCGGATGGCGTCCAGCACCTGGTCCTCGAAGCGCGTCAGCGTGCCGGGTCGGCAGCTCCGCTCGTCGTGGGGCAGCGGGTTTGACAGTTCGTCGAGCACGCGGCCCGGTGTGCCGCCCATCACCACCACCCGGTCGCACAGCCGGGCGACCTCCCGCACGTCGTGGCTGACGAATACCACGGCGATGTCACGTTCCAGCACGCGTTGCCGAACCAGCTCCAGCAACTCCACCGAGGTGAAGTAGTCCAGGCTGGAAAACGGCTCGTCCATCAGCAGCAGGTCCGGGTTGGCCGCGAGCGCCCGGGCGATGCCGACCCGCTGACGCATCCCCCCGGACAGGGTCGCGGGGTACTGCGAGCTCGCATGTCCCAGCCCCACGGCCGCCAGGGCCTCGTCGGCGGCCTGCCGGCTCTCGTCCGGCCGGTCCGTTCTCACCAGCGCGACGTTGTCGCGGGCGCTCAGCCAGGGCAGCAGGTTGGGCTCCTGGAACACCATGCCCAGCCGGCCGAAGTGACGCCGGATGCGTCCGGCGTCGGGGACTTCCCGGTCGGCGACCAACCTGAGCAGGGTGGACTTGCCGCAACCGCTCGCCCCGCAGATGCCGAGTATATCGCCGCGATGGACCGCGAGGTCGATGTCCCGGACCCCGGCCCCGCCATCGAATGCCCGGCAGACGCCCTCGAGCTCGAGCAGACGGTTTTCCGGACCGTCCAGCCGCCGCAGGGCGCGGCGCGTGGTCGCCTGCAGCGGGCAGGCGGGAAGATCGCAGTCGCGGTATTCAGTCATGTCGCAACCGTCGCCGGATGAGTTGTCGTGCCGGGTGGACCAGCAGGTACTCCAGGGCCAGTCCGAGCAGGATGATCCAGAGAATCACCGCATAGACGTCGCGGATCTCGCCGTAAAGATAGCTGCCCCATAGGGACGGGCCGAGCCCGTGGCTCGCCGAGAACGCCTCGGCCATGATGATGCCGCGCCAGGCCACGGAGAGTGCGCCGGAAGCGGCCCCGGCCAGGGTCAGGGCCAGCGACGGCAGCAGGATGCGGGTCAGCCGCGTCCAGGTGGAGAGTCCGTAGACATGGGCCATGTCCATCCAGCCGGAGTCGATCTGGCGCAGGCCGTGAGTGGTGGCGATGACGATCAGCGGCAGGGCCATGCTCACGCCGACGAGAATCGGTGGCCCGGCACCCAGGCCCAGCCAGAGGATGGCCAGGACCAGCCAGGCGATGGTCGGCGCCGCCTCGACGACCAGGACGAGCGGGTGCAGCAGTCGCTCGACCAGCGTCGAGGAAGCGCTCCACAGTCCCAGCAGGGTGCCGCCGACCACCGCGATAAGGAAGCTGGCCATCACGTTGAAGAGCGTGAAGGCCGTGTCCTTCCAGATGGGGGACTCGGTGAGCGTCATGGCCAGCCGGCCGACTACCGTCCCCGGTCCTGGAAGGATCGAATCCGGCGTCTGGCGGGCGAGCAGCCACCAGCCGAGCATCAGGCCGATTACGCCGAGTACCGGGGGCAGCAACTGGCGCAGGCTGGTCATTGGACGAAGAGGCCTTCCGGTGTCTCGATCCCGAAGACCGAGCGGAGATACTCGTCGACCGTCTCGCGTGCGGCCGGGCCGGTGTCGACGGACCAGTGGACGCGCTCTGCGTCCAGCATGCCGCGCAGGGTCGCCTGCGGAATCGGCATGCGGAAGAACGAACGGTAGCCTTCCGCGCCGATGGCGGCCGCCTCGTCATGGTTGGCCGGATCATCGATCCAGGCCGCGACGCGCCCCAGGGCCTCGACCAGCCGTTCGCGCACCTCGGCATCCACGTCGGGGTGGGTTGCCCAGAGCGCACCCAGCGGGATGGCGTCGCCAAGCTGTTCGGTGGGGTCAAGGCGGATCTCCCAGCGCTGCTGCCAGTCCTGCGCCCGTTGCCGATCCAGGATCAGGCTGACGAGGGGTTCGGGGGCGGCCACGGCCGCCGGAGCGCGCCCCGGCTGGCGCATCTGCTGCATGAGCACCGCGCCCGCCCCGCCGGTGATGAACTCCGGCCGGATGTCCATGCCGGCCAAGGCGCGTTCGGTGATCACGTGCGGCGGGGTCGACGTGCCCGGCGCGACCAGCACCCGCTCGCCGTCGAGCGTCGCCAGGGGGCCGGACTCGACCGGCTGGAGCAGGTAGATGCCGCGCCACACCCAGGGAGTGACCAGCCCCATGTCTTGAAGTCCTCCCTGGTAGAAGCGCAATCCGCCGATCAGGTTGAACAGGGCGAAGTCGACCCGGCGCGTCTCGATCATCGCGCGCATGGCCGAGGGATCGCCGGCGGGGTTGGAGACCAGCACCAACTCGTCGTCGGGGAGAAAGCGCGCCTGCTTCTCCTCGAGCACAAAGATCGGCAGGGCGTTGGGATCCGGCGGAAGCGAAAGGCGGATTTCCGCGGCCATGGCGACGTTGGCGCCGGTCAGCAGAACCAGCGAGAACAGGATGGACAGACTGTGTTGGACTCTGGAACGCATGGGCATGTCCTCCCGGTAGGCGTGTGTCGGAGTAAGAACAAGAATAATTCCTATTATGGGTATATACAATAAAATTATGGAAAGGTTCCGTCATCGATGCCGACCGAACCGCAATGCTCCCGCTGCTGGCAGCGAAGGGGAGCGGCCCGGGGGGGCGGATCAGGCTTTGTCGCCGGTGACGGTAGAAGAGGGCGAGCAGATTCCACTGACGGCAGGGCGAGGCTGGTGACCGTGCCCAGCGGCATGCTGGCGACACCCCCGATGCTCCCGGCCACGTAGTCGGCGAGCAGGGTGAGAAGCCGGCTGCCCTCCCAGGGCCATCCCCGCCGCCGAATGGACTTGGCGAGGTGGGCACCGATGTCGGTGGCGATGCCGGTGACGTGAGTCGTCCGGGCAAGCCAGATCCACGATTCTCTCGGCGGCGGGGCCATCAGCCTGTCGTTCAGTGACGAGCGCGACCATGCCTTGGCGTTTGTCATCCTGAGCCGATGAGAGCCATCGCTATCGAACCGTGCAGATTCTCCCTATCGACCCCGATGTATGGACAGGTTCGCGCGGGATTGGTGTGTTGGAATGGAACGTGTCACGCGTTAGGGTATCGACGGTCGCGCTCGCGAACGGCAAAACGCTTGAGCGAGCCGTGTGTTGGTTCATTACAACTGGAGGTCAAGCCATGAAAAGTGCCGTAGCATTGCTGACGGGTCTCGGATTCGCATTCTTGGGCTCGCAGGTAATGGCTGGTGATGTGGAAGCGGGCAAGTCCAAGTACGATTCGACTTGCGCCTCCTGTCACGGTGCCAAGGGGGAAGGCAATGAAGTCTATCCCGAGCTGGCAGGCAAGGATGCCTCCGAGATCGCCGAGAATCTTGCGTTGTACAAGGCTGGAGACAAGGAGGCCTTGAAGGAAAAGGGACTCGCAGGTGACACTTACGCACAAATGGCGCCTAACGCCTCCGGCCTGAACGAGGGCGAAATGAAGAATCTCGGTGCCTATATCGAGTCACTCTGACCGTCGTTGACGGTCACGAGTCGGCTGTCGCTGACGGATACGAGATCCGCAGACCTGAAAACCCGGGCAGCGCCCGGGTTTTTTGTGTCGCTCATCTCGCGACCCGGCTCGGCGCCCGGGCCGGGGTGCGGGTAGCCTTGCATCGTCGCGCGGGCACGCCTATACTGCTCCGCTTGTTTCTCCTGCCTGACCGTTCCGCATGCGGCAGGCTGCCTTCCATCCACAGGAGTTTTGATCCATGCGTCATTACGAAATCGTCTTCATGGTCCACCCGGACCAGAGCGACCAGGTCCCGGCCATGATCGAGCGCTACCGCGGCATTATCGAAGCCGCGCAGGGCACGGTCCATCGCCTCGAGGACTGGGGTCGCCGTCAACTGGCCTACCCGATCAAGAAACTGGTCAAGGCGCATTACGTTCTGCTGAACGTCGAGACCGACCAGGCTTCCCTGGCCGAGCTCGAGGAAGCGTTCAAGTTCAACGACGCCGTACTGCGCCACATGACCATCCGTTGCGACGAGGCCTACACCGAAGCCTCCCCGATGATGCAGGAGCGCGAAGAAGAGCGCCGTCCGCGCCGTCGTGACGATGACAACAAGCGCGAAGAGCGTCGTGACGACGACAAGAAGTCCGACGACTCCAGCGAATAAGTTTCAAGAGGTTAGATCCATGGCCCGTTTTTTCCGTCGCAAGCGTTTTTGCCGTTTCACCGCCGAGGGCGTGAAGCACATCGATTACAAGGACATTGACACCCTGCGTCAGTACGTCACCGAGACCGGCAAGATCGTGCCGAGCCGCGTGACCGGTACCAACGCCCGCTATCAGCGTCAGCTGCAGACCGCCATCAAGCGTGCGCGCTTCCTGGCCCTGCTGTCGTACACCGACCGCCACTGATCGCGTCCGTTCCCAGATTCCAGGAGTCAATATCCATGCAAGTCATTCTGTTGAGTAAGGTCGAGAACCTGGGCTCGCTGGGCGACGTGGTCAACGTCCGCCCGGGGTATGCCCGCAACTTCCTGATCCCGTACGGCAAGGCCAAGCCGGCCACCAAGGCCAACATGGAAGAGTTCGAGGCGCGTCGCGCTGAACTCGAGAAAAAGGCCGCCGAGGAGCTGGCTGCCGCACGGGCCCGTGCCGACAAGCTTGGCGAGGAGCCGAGCGTCACCATTCCGGTCAAGGCCGGTTCGGAAGGCAAGCTGTTCGGCTCGGTCGGTACCGACGAAATCTCGGCCGCCGTCAACGAGGCCTTCGGCGTCGAGATGGAGAAGCGTGAAGTCCGGATGCCGGAGGGCGCCCTGCGCGCGCTGGGCGAGTTCCCGATCCAATTGCACATGCACTCGGAAGTCAACGTCGAGATCAACGTCGTGGTCGTCCCGGAGCAATAATCTCGTCGAGCGGTCTGCCCGCGGCGCCTGCTGGCCCGTGATGATCGCTGACGTGTAGCAAGGCCCGCCCTCATCGAGGTGCGGGCCTTTCTTTTGGTTCGTCGGGCGGGTAAATATCCTGATTTGGAGCGGGGAATTGCCGTCGATCCACGTGGTCAATGCCGGGTGCAGGGCGTATCATCAACGCTTCATTCGGGGAGTCCAAACCGGTCGCCATGACGACCGTGGTCTGATCTCCCCTGCGCCGCTACACCTTCTGGTACACGAGATTCATGTCACTCCCGGATTACGATTCCGACAGGCCCAAACCCCGTCGCAGCGCGAATGCCACGGTAGGCTCTCCGCTGGCACTACGGGTGCCGCCGCATTCCCAGGAAGCGGAGCAGGCCGTGCTCGGCGGGCTGATGCTCGACCCGCTGGCTTTCGAGCAGGTGGGTGACAAGCTCAGGTCCCCCGATTTCTATTTTCATGACCACCGCGTGATCTTCGAGGTGATCGGCGAGTTGGCCGAGCGCAACCAGCCTTTCGATGCGATGGTGGTTTCCGAGCGGCTCAAGACGCTGGAAAAGATCGAGGACATCGGCGGGAACGACTACCTGGGGGCCCTGGTCGATTCGGTGCCCAGTGCCGCGAACATCGCCGCCTATGCCGAGATCATTCGTGAGCATTCGTTGCTACGGCGCCTGATCGAGGTAGGTACCGAGATCTCGCGCAAGGGCTACCAGACGGAGGGCGAGACGGCCTACGACGTGCTGGAGTCGGCCGAGAAGAATATCTTCGCCATCGCCGATGAGGGCTCGCGGACCCGACGTGGCTTCCAGAGCATCAATGATCTGCTGACCGTGGCCATGGACCGAATTGCCGAGCTCTACGAGAACAAGGGCGAGGTGACCGGTCTGGGTACCGGTTTTAGCGATCTCGATGACATGACCACCGGCTTGGGTAAGGGAGATTTGGTGATCGTGGCCGGGCGTCCCTCGATGGGCAAGACCACCTTCGCGATGAACATTGCCGAGAACGTCGCCCTCTCCAGCAAGAAGGCGGTTGCCGTGTTCTCGATGGAAATGCCGGGTGACCAGCTCGCCGTGCGGATGCTCTCCTCGCTGGGTCGGATCGACCAGACCAAGGTGCGCACCGGTCGGTTGGAGGACAGTGATTGGCACCGTATTTCCGGTGCAGTGGGCCAACTGAGCCAGACGAAAATCTTCATCGATGATACCCCGGCGCTCTCGCCGTCCGATCTGCGCTCGCGTGCGCGTCGGCTCGCACGGGAAGAGGATCTGGGTCTGATCGTCGTCGACTACCTGCAGTTGATGCAGGTACCCGGTTCCAAGGAAAACCGGACCACCGAGATCTCCGAGATCTCGCGTTCGCTCAAGGCGGTGGCCAAGGAGCTGGAGGTACCGGTGATCGCACTCTCCCAGCTCAACCGCTCGCTCGAGCAACGGCCCAACAAACGGCCGGTGATGTCGGATTTGCGCGAATCGGGCGCGATCGAGCAGGACGCCGACATCATCATGTTCATCTACCGGGAAGAGGTCTACGAGCCGGACACCGAGAAGAAGGGCATGGCCGAGATCATTATCGGCAAGCAGCGTAATGGCCCGGTGGGCACCGTGCCGATGACCTTCCGCGGCCAGAACACCCGCTTCGAGGACTTCATCAGCCCCGAGAGCGTCCCGGAAGCCTACCGTTGATGCGACGGGCACGATTGCAGATCGACACCGCGGCAATGCGGCACAACCTCGGTATCGCCCGAGAAGCCGCGGGGTCGCGGTCGATCTTTGCCGCGGTCAAGGCCGATGGCTATGGCCACGGCCTGCTCACGGCGGCCCGTGCCTTTTCACGTGCGCGGGCCGACGGACTGGCCGTGGCAACGCCGGAAGAGGGCGTTGCCCTGCGCGAGGCAGGGTTCAGCGAGAGGATCCTCGTGCTTCAAGGGGCGTTTTTTTCCGAGGAACTGGGGCTCGCCGCGCGCCATTCGCTGGAACTCGTTTTCCATGACTCCAGCCAGCTCTCCTTGCTGGAGCACGAGGGCACGGGCATCGCAACCAGGGGGGGGCGGGCCAAGGGAATCCGGGCGTGGATCAAGGTGGATACCGGCATGCATCGCGCGGGGTTCCCGCCCGGGGCCGTGTCAGCCGCCCGCGAACGATTGTCGACCTGTCCGATCGTTGCCGGGCCGGTCGGCCTGATGACCCATTTTGCCCGTGCCGACGAACCGGATGAGACGCCCACCGAACGGCAGATCGAGACCTTCCGCTCGGTCGTCGGCAACGGAGCAGGCGAGACCAGCCTGTGCAATTCGGCGGCCCTGCTGAGATCGAATACGGCCGAGGGCGACTGGGTACGACCGGGCATCATGCTCTACGGTGGCAATCCGTTTATTTTTGGCGAGGTGGCCCAGTATCGCTTGAAGGCGGCGATGAGCCTCAAGACCGTGCTAATTGCCGTGCGACACGTGCCGCGCGGTGAATCGATCGGTTATGGGGGGCGGTTCGTGGCTCCAGAAGATATGCCGGTCGGCCTTGCCTCGGTGGGCTACGGCGACGGCTACCCGCGTCACGCCCCGGATGGCACGCCCATCCTGGTGAACGGCAAACGCAGCCAGATCGTCGGGCGCGTCTCGATGGATCTCGTGACGGTGGACTTGCGCGGCATCGAGGCCCGAGTCGGTGACGAGGTCGAGTGCTGGGGAGCCGGTCTGCCCATCGATCAGGTGTCCCAGGCCGCCGGCACCATCAGTTACGAGCTGATGTGCCAGGTCAGCGGGCAGTTGCGCGCCGAGGCCGAGATCCTGGGTGAGTAATCTGGGTGAGTAATCTGGGTGTGCCGTTATCACACGGGACCAGCCTGGCTCGAGGCCATCGGCGGTGGCGTCATCCTGTCTGCTCCCGTCGATCGAGCTCGGCGAGGATGCGGTCAATCAATCCTGTCTGGGCGTTTTCATGGCTCCCGAGGATCGAATCGAGCCGCCTTTCTCCTTCCACGATGGCCACGAAGGCGTGCGCCGTGGATCCCTCGATCCCGGCGGCGCGGGCCGCCTCGCGCATCTCGTTCAATGCCTCGAGCGCCTCGCGTTCCCCCCAGGTGGCCGCGAGTATCAGCGCCGCAATCTGCTCGGCGGCATCGATTTCGGCCTGCTCGACGACCTGTTCGAGCCAGTCCGGCTCACGCGCGGCGCGTTCGGTAGCCATGAGGATCATCCGATCTTCCTCGTCCAGCCGCGTCTCGTCCGTCGTCTCGCCTGCCAGCCGTGCCTTAAGGACTTTGGACAGATCGGACCAGCCATCCTCCGCGTAGCGGTCGATCACCAGCATGGCGGCGGTTCGGGCCGAGGTGTCGGGTTCGGTCTGGGCAAGTGCGAGGCTCACGGCCTCGATCAGCTCGAGGTGTGCGGCGGCGACCTGACTGGAAACGTCTGTCATCTCGGCTACTCTACAGGGCTATCGTTGGGCGTAACGCCCGAGGTAGGGCGGGTGAAGCTGGTTCCGGCCAAGGCGGGAGCATCACCGAGGAACAATCACACTGTAAATCGCGTGGAGTAACGATGGAATACCGACGTCTGGGCAACAGCGGGCTCAAGGTAAGCGAAATCTGTCTCGGCACCATGACTTTTGGCGAGCAGAACACGGAGGCCGAGGCGCACCAGCAACTCGACCATTCGGTTGCCGCCGGAGTCAATTTCATTGATGTCGCCGAGATGTATCCCGTCCCGCCACGTGCTGAAACACAGGGTCGAACGGAATCCTATGTCGGCTCCTGGTTGCGCGGTCAGCGGCGAGACGAACTGGTGATCGCCACCAAGATCACCGGGGCAGGGCGTTCCAGCCTCAATCACTTACGCGGTGGACCTCGCGTGACGCGTGAGCAGGTCGGGCAGGCCGTCGATGCCAGCCTGCAACGCCTGCAAACAGACTATATCGATCTCTACCAGATCCATTGGCCGGATCGCTACGTGCCCAAGTTCGGGCAGGTCTATTACGACCCGGACCGCCGCTGGGAAAGCGAGTCGATCGACGATCAGTTACGGGCGCTGGCTGAACAGGTCGATGCCGGCAAGATCCGCTACCTGGGTCTGTCCAACGAGACGCCCTATGGCGTGATGGCCTTCGTCGAGGCGGCGCGCCGTCACGGCCTGCCGGTCGTGACGGCGCTCCAGAACGCCTACCATCTGATGAACCGGACGTTCGAAACGGGCGGGCTGGCCGAGGTGTGCAGCGAACTGGACGTGGCCTTGCTGCCCTACAGCCCGTTGGCCTTCGGTCACCTGACCGGCAAGTACCTGGATGATCCCGCCGCCCCGGGACGGATCACGCGCTTTCCGTCTTTCGGACAGCGATACGAGAAACCTAACGCATCCGCCGCGACCCGCGCCTACGTCGAGCTGGCGCGCGAGCATGGCCTGTCACCGACACAAATGGCGATTGCCTTCACCCTGCGTCGTCCAGAAGTGGCGTCGACCATCATCGGTGCGACCGGCATTGATCAACTCGAGGAAAACATCGGCGCGGCCGACCTGTCTCTCAGCCCGTCACTGCTCGAGGCGATCGATGCGATCGACGCCCGCTACCCGAACCCCACTGTCTGAAGGGAGTCGCGCATGAACCTTGATCCGCTTGAGTCACTTCGCACGAATGCGTTGTTCCGCGAGGCGTGTTTCATCGATGGGCAGTGGGTTTCGCCCCCGAAAATGGAGCGTCTCTCGGTCGACAATCCGGCCAACGGCCAGATCATCGGTTCCGTCCCCCGGCTGGGGCGTGAGCACACTCTGCAGACCATCGAGGCGGCACAGCGAGCGTGGCCGGCCTGGCGTGAACTGTCGGCGGAGGCGCGCGGCTCGATCCTGTATCGCTGGTACGAACTGATGCTTGAGCAGGAGGAAACCCTCGCTCGGATCATGACCCTCGAGCAGGGCAAGCCCTTGGCCGAATCGGCCGGCGAGATCCGCTATGCCGCCTCCTTTCTCAAGTGGTTTGCCGAAGAGGCCCGTCGTGCCTACGGCCGCACCATCCCGCCCGCCAAAACCGGGCAGCAGATCGTGGTGCTCCGCCAGCCCATCGGGGTCTGTGCGGCGATCACGCCCTGGAATTTTCCTTCCTCGATGATCACCCGCAAGGCCGCCGCGGCCTTGGCTGCCGGCTGCCCAATCGTGGTCAAGCCGGCCAGCGCCACGCCGTTTTCCGCACTCGCCCTGGCCGTTCTGGCCGAGCAGGCCGGTGTGCCGGCCGGGGTATTCAACGTGCTGACGGGCTCGGCGAGCGAGATCGCCGGCGAGATGACGGCCAATCCGATCGTGCGCAAGGTCTCGTTCACCGGCTCGACCGAGGTGGGCAGTGCCCTGATGCGCCAGGCGGCCGGGAACGTGCAGAAAATATCGCTGGAACTGGGTGGCAATGCGCCGTTCATTGTCTTCGACGACGCCGACATCGACGCTGCCGTGGACGGGGCGATCGCGGCCAAGTTTCGCAATACCGGCCAGACCTGCGTCTGCGTGAACCGCTTCTACGTTCAGGGTGGCATCCACGAGGACTTCGTCAATCGTCTGAAGGACCGGATCGATGGCCTTCGACTGGGCGACGGCATGAACCCGGACTCCGACGTGACGCCACTGATCGACAAGGGGGCGGCCGACAAGGTGATGGCGCAGATCGAAGAGGCGACCGGGCAGGGAGCCACCCTCGTCAGCGGGGGGCAGCGTGATCCACGCGGCGATAATTTCGTCCTGCCCACGCTCCTGACGGAAATCCGCCAGTCGATGCGGGTGATGCAAGAGGAGACATTCGGTCCGTTGGTGGCCGTGTCACGCTTTGCCGACGAGTCCGAGGCGATCGAGATGGCCAACGACACGCCCTTCGGCCTGGCGGCGTACTTCTACAGCGAGAACGTGCATCGGGTCTGGCGGGTGGCCGAGGCGATCGAGGCTGGCATGATCGGCATTAACACTGGCCTCGTTTCGAACGCCGCCGCGCCGTTCGGCGGGGTCAAGGCGTCCGGGCTGGGCCGAGAGGGCGCGACCGAGGGATTGGACGAGTATCTGGAGACCAAATACCTGCTGATGGGGTGATGATCTCGTTGGGGGAAGAGATCTCGATCAGGGTGTCGATGGCAGGCACTGGACGCGTTGAGCGGGTTCCTGGGCCAGTTAACCAGGCCGGGGAGTTAGGCCAAGGGGGGGGGCAGCCCAAGACATCAAGCCATGGCGTTGAGATTCTCCCCGGTGACTGCTTGCTCGGCCGTGCGTCGATAGGCCCCGGCCGCCTCGCTCGACTCGTTGCCGTCCCCGTCGCCATCTTGGTTCGCTTTGCCTTGGCCATCGATCGCATTGCCATCGCCATCGCCCGCGCGGGCATCGGCCTGCGCGCGGTTGCGCTCGGCGGTGGCCTGCGCGGCCACGGCCAGGTCGGTCGGCGAGGGTTCGGCCGGTGCCAATGCGGCCCGGATCACCCGCGCCATCTTGTCCGCGGTGGCATCGGGGTCCCCGGGGACGGGCGTGGTGTCGATCTGGACATCGCCGCCAATGGCGTAGCGCTTGCCATCCGGACCCTGTTGGTAGTCGTAGGAGCCACCGCGCACAAGATCACCGCCAGCGGCCCGGTGGGCGTTCTCGTGGCTGCGTACCTCGCGATCACGTGCCTTCAGTTCGGTCAGCAAGCGCTGCTCTTCGATTGAGGCGGCATCGGTGGCAGCCGGCGCGCGGGCTGGGTTTTCCGGTTCGTTTGTCGACCGCGCGGTGGGCGTTGCATCAGCCGCCGCGGTTCGCGATTTGTCGCTCGGCTCCTTGCCTGGCGCGACCACGCCAGCCGTACCGCCCGGCACGAATGGCGGGACCGGAGGCAGGCTGGGCAGGGAGGCGGCGATCGAAGTCATGAAAGAAAAAGGTGTCTCGATTCAGATCAACCATTTATATCCCCTTTAGGCCTGATCCGCAATGTCGGCAAATTCTTTCCTCAACGCGAGCGGTACGTGGCTGAACCGGGATTGTTCAATGGGGCATTTCAGCGTGGCATGTCTCCGGCGCAAGCCAACGCACGAGTAAACGGAACGGACGGGTGAAGGCCAGGAACGCTTGAATACGAAGCTGTTGAATCATAACCAGCGCTCAGGGCTTTGGCTCAAGGGCTCCGGTCAGGGGCCCGAGACGATCAGAAGCGTTCCCTTAATCCACTGCTGTGCGGATCGTGCGGCCGGATGAATCAAGCCTGGTTTTGCCTGCCCCGACGCAGGACGTCGCTTTGATTCGTTCGAGCCGGGGTCTATCCTCAATGGCGAGATTTCATTTCAATCAAAGAGGATTTCCCTATGGCTCAGGCGCCACAGAAAGACACCAACGCAGAACTCGATGCCGTCAAGGCCGACCTGGCGCAACTGCGCGGGGACATGGGTGACCTTGTCAAGGCGGTCAAGGAGCAGAACGAGGCGCGCGTGCGTGACGGGGCCGGCCAGGCGCGTGACGAGGCCAAGGCTGTCTTCGAGGAAGGCCTGGATACGCTCAATCGCGGTTATCAACAGGCGCGTGAGCACGGCGAAAAGCGCGTCGACGAGGCCGAACAGATGGTTGGTCGTCACCCACTCACGTCAGTGGTTGCCGCATTTGGTGTCGGCTTCGTGATTGCCAAGCTGTTTGACGGAGGTCGACGCTGAAAGCACTTACCGATTATGTGCTGGCACTGACCAGCCTCGTGGAGGCCGAGGGGCGTGTGCTTCGCCAGCAGATCGGTCGTGTCACGACTGCCGTTGTTCTGATGGGGGTCGTTGGCCTCCTGCTGGTAGCCGGCATCGGGCTGGCCCTCGCCGCGATCTACCACTGGGTCTCCCCTGCGTGGGGCGTGGCGGGCGGTTTCGCCGTCATCGCGGCACTCACTCTATTGATTGCCGTGGGCTTGGCACTGTGGGCGTACCGGTGGTTTCGATGAGGCTCGAGGCGAGACGACTGGAAATCCGTGCTGGCGGTGAGATCCAATCGCAATTCCGGCCGTATCGGCAGCCGTCGCCCTCACAGGAGCTTCGCGAAGCCAAGCGTGCCCTGCACAATAGTGGTATGCGTCTGCAAGGCGACATGAACACCGTATTGGTTCCGGTTGCGGTCGGGATGCAGTGTCATCCTTGGAAAACGCTAGGCCTGTCGGTGGCCAGCGGCGCGATGTTCGGCTGGGCCGATAAGGCGACGCACGGCGCGCTTTCCCGCGTCATGTGGCGTGTGCTGCGAACTGGGTTGCATGCCCGTGGTCTCAGATTGCCCTGATCACTTCCGGAGAAAGCGTGAGCAAGGTATTCCGTACCAGTTCGGCATGGCGTTCGATCGCGTGGCGTGGGGAAATACGTCCTCGCCATGAGGGAGGGGCGTGGTCGTTCCCAAGCAAATGATGGCAAGGCTATGCCGCCTGAAGACAGACTATCCGGAACCGGGCTGGAAACGGTCATGACCGATGTGCCGCGCAGCCTTGGTGACGTACTGCAAAGAATCGCGCAGGTAACCGCGGATCGGGATCGTGTCTACTTCGCGACCATCATGGATGCACTCGGAACCCGATCGTTCGGGCCGGTGCTTCTTCTGATCGGCGTGATTTTGGTTTCCCCCCTGAGCGGCCTGCCGGGCATGCCCACCAC
>JBHEOB010000007.1:124-43857 GCA_046261775.1 Guyparkeria sp. | reverse complement strand
GAGGAAACTGGCGCGCTGGATACCATGCTCAGCAAGGTGGCCGACATGTATGAGGAAGAGGTCGACAACATGGTCGATGCCATGTCGAGCCTACTCGAGCCGATGATCATGGCCTTCCTGGGCGTCGTGGTCGGCGGTCTGGTCATCGCCATGTACCTGCCGATCTTTAAGCTGGGCGCCGTGGTCTGATCGCCGAGACCCCGGCTCTTCCTCCGACGGCCCGGGTCATTCACCGGGCCGTTTCCATGTCAGGCCCCTAAAAACCCAGGCCCCGAAACATGTCCGAACTGCAAGCCCTCTTCCATCAACACCCCGCCATCTGGGTCCTTGGGGCCAGCCTGTTCGGCCTGCTGGTGGGCAGCTTTCTCAACGTGGTGATCAACCGGCTACCGGTGATGATGGAACGCGAGTGGACACGCGAATGCCGCGCCCTGCTCGACGGCGCACACGGCGCCACGCCGACAGACGAGGAGCCGTTCAACCTGGTTCGACCGCGCTCGACCTGCCCCCGTTGCGGGGCGTCGATCCGGGCCTGGCAGAACATTCCCGTCGTCAGCTGGCTGCTCCTGCGCGGGCGATGCGCGAACTGCGGCAAGGCCATTTCCTGGCAATACCCCCTGGTGGAGCTGGCCAGCGCCGCGCTCACGGGACTGGCGGCCTGGCACTTCGGCCCGACCGCTCTCGCCCTGGCCGTCTTCCTGTTCGGCTGGGCACTGCTCGCCGCATCCGTCATCGATCTCAAGACCCAGCTGCTGCCCGACGTGTTCACCCTGCCACTACTGTGGCTGGGACTGCTCCTGCCAATCCTGCTGGCCGACTACCCGCTCTCGCTTCAGGAGGCGGTGCTCGGGGCCGTGTTCGGCTATCTCGCCCTGTGGTCGGTGTACTGGCTGTTCCGGCTGGTCACCGGCAAGGAAGGCATGGGCTTTGGCGACTTCAAGCTACTCGCCGCCCTCGGCGCCTGGCTGGGCTGGCAGATGCTGCCGCTGGTGATACTACTTTCGGCCCTGGCCGGCAGCGTGATCGGCATCGCGATGATCCTGTTGCTGCGCCACGACCGGCGCCTCCCGATCCCCTTCGGTCCCTATCTCGCCACCGCCGGGCTGGCCGCGCTCTACCTCGGCGAGCCGATCATGACCGCCTACCTGGGCGGCCCGCTCTGATCGGCGCATGACGACCAAGCCCCCCGAACCCACCAAGACAAATCGGACGGCTGGCCGCGTCATCGGCCTGACCGGCGGAATCGCCAGCGGCAAGAGCCTGGCGACGGCGATATTCGCCGAACTAGGCGTGCCGGTAATCGATACCGACGCGATCAGCCGCGAACTGGTCGAGCCGGGCAGCCCCTGCCTCGAGGCGATACGGACTCGCTTCGGCGACGACATGCTGCTCGACGACGGGAAGCTGGACAGGGGGCGGCTGCGCGAGCACATCCTCGATCGACCATCCGACCGCGCCGAACTGGAGGCGATCATGCACCCGGCCATCCGGTCAGAGGCCCGCCAACGCGCGCTGGATGCCGCCCGGCACGCCCCCTACGTGATCGTGGTGGTGCCGCTACTGGCCGAGGCATCGGTGTGGCCGGCTTACCGTGACTGGCTCCATGCGGCGATCACGCTGACCGCACCGCTCGCGCTTCGTCGCCAGCGGCTGGTCGCCCGCCCGGGCATCGACGCCCGTCAGGCCGAGCAACTGATAGACGCTCAGGTCGGTGACGGCAGCCGGCGAGCGATCAGCGACCACGAACTGGTCAACGACCGGACACCCGAGAGACTGCGCGAGCAAATCATCGACCTCGATCGTCATCTGCGGCAGCCGTGCACAGACTGAACCGCAGCTACGGCTCACCCAGCACCATAAAGCGCTGCAGTCGCCACCACCCTCTCTTTCCAAGACGACCCGGCGCAAGCCACAGCGTAAACCGCACCGCCCCGACAGTATCGATAGCCACTCCCACGAGCAGCGGGCCTTGCCAGAGTACCTGCGCCTTTCCACGAATCGACTCGCCGCCGGCCAGCAATATCTCGGCCCGGCCGGACGACCAGGCCAGCCGGCCTTCCAGCGCAAAACCGGCCGATCGATCTCGGCGATAGCGCTACAACCAACCGCAGGCCAGCAACCAGGCCAGCGCGCGCCGCATCCATTCAAGTGGTGGCGTGTGCGGCCCGACAGGCCGAGGCGCCTGCCAGATCACCACGCTTGCTGCCAGCCAGGCCGCCAGGACCAGCCCCACCCACGCCGTCAGCAACCAGCGGTCGGCCACGAGCCGTTCGTTCAGTCCTTCCGATACCCGTTCCATGGGTGTCCCTCATTCAACACGTCAATCAAAGCGAACCCGCCGGACGTGATGCTATCCTTGCTCACCAACTTATTACGATTTCGCGAATTGCCAATGTCCGACACCACCGAAACCACCTGGCATGACCTGATGCAGCCAGCCGGGACGCCGGCTGCCGGCGCAACCCTGCTGACCGACCTGCCCGAACGGCGGGTAATCGAGGTCACCGGCTCGGAGGCGCGAGCCTTCCTGCACGCGATCCTCACGCAGGACATCAACGCGTTGACCGACGAAACCGCGACGTTCTCCGCGCTTTGCAGCGCCAAGGGACGGGCGCTGGGCCTACTGCGCATCGCCGCACACGATGACGGATTCCACCTCGTCACGCGCGGCGATCTGGCCGCCGGGTTGCTCAAGCGGTTGCAGATGTACGTCCTGCGACGGGACGTGCAACTCTCCCTCACCGAGGACCAGGCGGCGCTGGGCATCATCTGGCCGGGCGAGGCGCAAAAGGCCGCCTGCCCGTTCGATGACGCCGATGCCTGCGCGGCGATCGAACGATTGCTGCAGGCCGGACCCGGCCCCGGGCGCTGGCCGACGGTCATGGATTCCCAGGGCCGACTGTTCCTGCGCGAGGAGACAGGCAACGGCAACGACGTGCGCATCGCCGTCCACGGCCCGACCGAAACGCTCCGAGCCATGATCCGCGGCGCGAGCGAGGACACCGCAATCGTGCCGGCCGACCACTGGGAGCGAGCCGAGATCGAGGATCGTCTCCCCGACGTGTCGAGCGAGACGGCCGAGCACTTCGTGCCGCAGTGGCTCAACCTCGACGAGCTGGGCGCCTTCAGCCTCAAGAAGGGCTGTTATCCGGGCCAGGAGGTGATCGCCCGCATGCATTACCTGGGCAAGCCCAACCGGCGCCTGTTCGCGGGCCACGTGCTCGGCCTCGATCCGCCGACCCCGGGCACGCCGGTCAGCAACGACAAGGGCGAGAGTGCCGGCGAGGTGGTCCGCAGCGCCCCGCTGCCGGACGACTCGGGCAGCCTGGTACTCAGCGTGATCAAGCTCAAGCATCTGCACGATGCACTGACGATCGACGACCTGGCCCTGAGCCTCGACCCGCACGACACCATCGAAGGCGGCAGCGAACAGGCCGCCCGGCACTGACCGAAACGACACACATCAGACACAACGAAACGGTACCCATGACTGACACCCGTCCCGAATCCGGCCTGACGGCCGATCAACCGCTGATCGTCGGCAGCCGCCGTTTTTCCTCCCGCCTGTTGACCGGCACCGGCAAATACAAGGACATGACGGAAACCCGCGAGGCCACCGAGGCCGCGGGGGCCGCAATCGTCACAGTCGCCATCCGTCGCAGCAACATCGGCCAGAACCCCGACGAGCCCAACCTGCTCGACGTGCTGCCGCCGGAGCGCTTCACCATCCTGCCGAACACCGCCGGCTGCTACACCGCCACCGAGGCGGTACGCACCTGCCGGCTGGCGCGCGAACTGCTCGGCGGCCACAACCTGGTCAAGCTCGAGGTGCTCGGCGACGAGAAGACCCTCTACCCGGACATCACCAACACGCTGCTCGCCGCCGAAACGCTGGTCGAGGATGGCTTCGAGGTGATGGTCTACACCTCTGATGACCCCATCGTCGCCAAACGGCTCGAGGAGATCGGTTGCGTGGCGGTGATGCCGCTGGCCGCGCCGATCGGCTCGGGGCTAGGTATCCAGAACAAGTACAACCTGATGACCATCATCGAGAACGCCGAGGTGCCGATCATCGTCGATGCCGGCGTGGGTACGGCCTCGGATGCCGCCGTGGCGATGGAACTGGGCTGCGACGGGGTGCTGATGAACAGCGCGATCGCGCATGCCAAGAACCCGGTCCTAATGGCCTCGGCAATGAGAAAGGCGATCGAGGCGGGCCGCGAGTCCTTCCTCGCCGGGCGCATGCCCAGGAAGCGCTATGCCAGCGCTTCCTCGCCCATCGACGGCCTGTTCTTCTGATCCCATGAATGACGTGACCGAAAAGAGCGACGGTATCCGCCGGCGCGTGCGTTCGTTCATTCGCCGCGAAGGCCGGCTCACGCCGGGCCAGCAACGGGCCCTCAACGAGCTTGGGCCCAAGTACCTGCTCGAGCCGGCCGGCGAGCCGATCGACCCGGTCGAACTGTTCGGCCGGCAAGCGCCCCTGACCCTCGAGATCGGCTTTGGCAACGGCGACAGCCTGGTCGAGATGGCCGCAAAGGACCCGAACGGCGACTACATCGGCATCGAGGTCCATCGCCCAGGCGTGGGGCATCTGCTCAACGGCATCGAGCACTTCGGCCTGACCAATCTCAAGGCCGTTTGCGGTGATGCCGTGCCCTTCGTCGAGCAGCGGATCGGTGAGGGCGGCCTCGACCGGCTGCTGCTCTACTTCCCCGACCCCTGGCACAAGAAGCGCCACCACAAGCGCCGCATCGTGCAGACACCGTTCGCCGACCTGGTCGCCAGCCGCCTGAAATCGGGCGGGCTGTGGCACCTGGCCACCGACTGGGCCGAGTACGCCGAACACATGCGCGAAGTGCTCGACGCGCACCCCGCGTTCGTCTCCGAGCACGAGGGCAGCGGCGAGAACGCCCGCCCCGCCTGGCGCCCGCGCACCAAGTTCGAGCGCCGCGGCGAGGAACGCGGTCACCAGGTCTTCGACCTGTTGTACCGGCGCCGCTGATCCGGCAGGGAAACCGGTCGGAGAGGCCGAAAATCCGCCGAACCACCCAACCAGGTCGATAGCCAACAACTTGTTCCCGCTGAGGCAAACCCCTATTATCGGGGGCTTGCGTATGCCGGGAGAGTCGAGCCGCCAGCGCGTCGAACGGCCTCCTCCCCGGTGACAGCGACCCGATTCAGCCGCTTTTCCACGTTTCGTTTTTATTGCTTTCCAACAGGAGGGACCATGTCCAAGAAGCATCCCGTTGTCGCGGTTACCGGCTCGTCCGGCGCCGGCACGTCCACCGTCAAGAGCGCCTTCAACCACATCTTCCGTCGCGAAGAGATCTCGCCGGTGGTTATCGAAGGTGACAGCTTCCACGCCCTGAACCGCAAGGACATGCGCGAGCGCATGGCCGCCGAGAGCGAGAAGGGCAACAACTTCTTCTCGCACTTCGGCCCCGAAGCCAACCACTTCGACAAGCTCGGCGACCTGTTCAAAAGCTACGGCGAGACAGGCAGCGGCAAGAAGCGCTACTACCTGCACAGCGACGAGGAAGCCGCCGAGCACAACGCCCGCCTGAACACCAACCTCGGTCCGGGCGAGTTCACCCCCTGGGAAGACATCCCGACCGGCTCCGACCTGCTGTTCTACGAAGGCCTGCACGGTCTGGTGAAGACCGATGACGTCGACGTCTCCCAGCACGTCGACCTGGGCGTGGGCGTCGTGCCGATCGTCAACCTCGAGTGGATCCAGAAGATCTTCCGCGACAACGACGAGCGCGGCTACTCCGCCGAGAAAATCGTCGACACCATCCTGCGCCGCATGCCGGACTACGTGAACTACATCACCCCGCAGTTCTCGCAGACCGACGTCAACTTCCAGCGCGTGCCAACCGTCGACACGTCCAACCCGTTCATCGCCCGCGACATCCCGACGCCGGACGAGAGCGTGGTCGTGATCCGCTTCCGCGATCCGGACGAGTTCGGCGTCGACTTCCCGTACCTGCTGCAGATGATCCCGCACTCGTTCATGTCCCGCTACAACACCATCGTGGTACCGGGCGGCAAGATGAGCTACGCGATGGACCTGATCCTGACCCCGCGTATCCATCGCCTGATCCAGGAACGCAGCGCCTAAGCGTTCACTGCTTTTCGGGAACCCCAAAAGCCCCCGCCGGCCACGCCGCGGGGGCTTTTTTGCTTGCGAAGATCCGCACGAATAGCAATACCGCTCTGCGCGTCTTGAGCCGGGCAGATGCAAGGCGAGCGTCCGCCGCGCAAGGGTGATTCCCTTGTCAGGGACGGTGTTCGGCTCAAGGCTCGCCCTACGGGGGCTTGCCGAGTCGCCCGCCCTCGGTGTTGCGCTCCTTTGACGTGGCCGCCGGCACGCCGGCGACACCGCGCCCTGAGGGCGGGCGACTCACCAATCCAGAGTGGCGTTACTATTCGTGCAGAGGTTCTCTCGCCAAACGAATCAGTCCGACGTGGGCGCCGTGCCGACCTCCCCCTGGCGGGTGGGGGTCATCAGCAACCAGCCCTGCACGGTGAAGACCAGCGCCGCGCCCAACAGGTGCAGCGGTTGGCCGGCGATGGGGAGATCGCCAAGCACCAACCAGCCGCCGAGCGCCAGTTGCGCGAGCAATGCCGCGAGCAGCCACGAAGCGCCGCGGCGGGCGAAATCGCTCGATGTCGCGCGCAGCTTCCACCACAAGAGCAAATTGACCGCCAGCACCAACACTGCCAGCGCCATGTGGACGCTCAACACGCTCCCCACCTGCTCGAGCCAATCGCCTCGCGCATGGAAATCCCCCGCCGAGGCGGCGATCGCGTCAACGCGCTCCCTCACCTGAGTGCCGAAGCCAGTCTGCAATATGGTCAGCGTCATGGCCCCGATCAGCCATGGGCGCACCATCGCCCGATCCGAAATAGACCAGGCCAACTGCTCGCGGCGGGTGCGCACCACCACACCCATCAGCAGCAGGATCACGCCGAACGAGAGCAGCATGTGGGTGGTGACTACGGCGCTATGAAGATTCGTCTCCACCACCATCGCGCCCAGCCAGCCATTGAAGCCCACCAGGGCAAATGCCCCGGCCGCCAGCCAGGCCGAGACCCCATCCTCGCGACGACGCAGGAAGGCCAGTATCAGCGTGATCAGAGCGAGAAAGCCGATCAGCGTCCCCGTCAATCGGTTGAGGTACTCGGTCCAGGTCTTGACCGGATCGAAACGCACCTGGTCGTAGCCGTAGTTCGCCCAGCGCTGTTGATAGTCCGCCGGAAGATCGGCCTCCGACATCGGCGGGATGACCTGACCGAAACAGGTGGGCCAGTCCGGACAGCCCATGCCGGCCCCGGTCGCCCGCACCGTGCCGCCCACCCAGATCAGGAACAGCACCGCCAGCAGGGTCGCCAGCGACAGGAATCTCAATTGTTTCGCTCGGTTCATTCATCCCACCCGTTAAAACCCGGCTGCCTCACTCGACGACGTGACCAAGACACCAGACCGATCACGGCCGTGACCACCAGGGCCAATCCGGCCCACATCCACACCATGCGCCCACCCACCCCCACAACCCGACCGGTATGCAGGGCCTCGCTCCAATCCGTCGGCCTGGCGGGCATCCGCTCGCCGGATGCAAGGCGGTATTGCCGTTCCATCGGCCCGATCGCCCCGGCCGACAGGCAGGTGGCCACTGCCGGAGACCGCAGGTCCAGTGATACCAGCTGGCTCTCCCCGCAATACACCGACCCGCTCGATGACATCTGGCCACCGCTCGACATGGGCGGATTGACACCGAAAAGGCCCGTGGCGGCCATCAGTAGCCAGATACCGGAGCCCCACATACCGATGGTCACGTGCCATCGAATCCCGCCCCCACCCGGGGCGCGGCGACGACCGACCCAGCCCGAACCGATCATGATCAGCAACCCCACCGAGGCCGACAAGACGACCCAGCGTCCGGCCTCGCCCAACATCAGCGTCCCGTGCAGGCGACCAAGCCAGACAACCGGATCACTCGCCTCGTCGCGGCTGCCCAGAACACGATCGCGCTGCGGATCGAGGAAAAGTTGCCTGGCCCGCCCATCCGTCGACCGCGCCACGGCGAGGGCGGCATCGCGAGCAGTCGCCGGCGGATCGAGACGGATCACTTCGTGTTCCGGCCAATGCCGCTGGAAGCGTTCGAGCAGCATGTCGACACGCCCGGCGGCCTCGCCCGACGAGATGGATGTGTCGGCGCCCGGAGGCACCGTCCATAGGTGCGGGGAGAGTACGCGGTCGATCTCACGGGCGAACGACAACCCCGCCCCACTCAAGGCGACCACCACCAGCGGCAGCACGAGCAGAAGCGCCAGCCACCGATGCAGTCGACGGATCGCCGAACCCCACCCGGCCGCCCGAGAGGTCACAGCAGGTAGTGATCCAGCAAAAGCGCGAGAAACAGCAGGGCGAGATAGATGATCGAGTAGGTAAACAATCCCATCGCCCCACGGTGGTGCGGCGAGCGATACAGACGCCACGCTCGCCAGAGGAACACCGCGTTAAGGACGGCGGCCGCGACCCCGTAGATCCAGCCACTCATGCCGATAGCGGTCGGCAGCATGGTGACGATCACCATGGCCACGGTGTAAAGCAGGATCTGCCACTTGGTCGCCTCGATGCCGTGCGTGACCGGCAGCATCGGGACGTCCGCCCGGCGGTACTCCTCGACCTTGGCGATCGCCAGCGGCCAGAAATGCGGCGGCGTCCAGAGGAAGATGATCAGGAACAGCAGCAGCCCCTCGATGCCGACCTCGCCGGTCGCCGCGGCCCAGCCCAGCAGCGGGGGCGCCGCGCCAGCCGCACCACCCCAGACGATGTTCTGGGGCGTATGCCGCTTGAGAAACAGGGTGTAGATGATCGCGTAGCCGACCATGGCCAGCAACGTCAGCGCCGCGGTGAGCACGTTCACCCAGGCCAGCAGGATCAGCATACCGGCCGTCGCCCAGAGCGCGGCCATCAGCAACGCCAGGCGGCGCTCCATGACCTCGGTGGCCAGCGGCCGACTGGCCGTGCGCGCCATCAACCGATCGATGCGCGCATCCAGGACGTGGTTGATTGCCGCTCCGCTGGCCGCGAGCAGGCCGATGCCGAGGCACGCGGCCAGCACCACCGGCCAGTCGATCGCGTCCGGGTAACCCAACAACATGCCCACATAGGCCGTAAACACGATCAGCAACACCACCTTGGGCTTGCCGATCTCGACGATGGAGCGCATCTGCTGCTGCAGCCCGAGGGCCTGTTCACTCATGGTCGGCTTCCCGGCACCTCTCCACGTCGAGGCACAGTTGACGGTCGGTGAATGGCACGCCCATCGCACGGGCGGGATCCAGGGGAAACTCTGCGTCGCCCAGGTTTCACGATCATGTCACGTTCGCAACGTTAGGCTTCGAGAGGTGGGGCAAATCACCCGACCCACGTCAGCGCAGGCATTCCGTCTCTTGGGCCGTGACGTCGTTCAAACCGTGGACCGTCGAGGCAAAAGTTCCATCCAAGTTTTGAACACCAAGATAAATTTTATATTGCCAGTGTGGCAAATGACACGATAGAGTTTATCGATATCTCGGCAGGGGCATGTATTCAACGCCTCGCCGACATGCATCACAACCTCGGCCCCGGCCGACACGGAGATCACGATGAGATCACGCTCTCTGACGTTAATCTTGGTGCTGTCGAGCGGCCTGTCCGTCGCCTCGGCGGACGAACTCTCCGCCCCTGACGGGGAGATGCTTTCCCACACCTGCGCCGCATGCCACGGTACCCACGGTCATTTTGAGAACGATTACATGCCGCCGCTGGCCGGCATGGACGCGGACCGCTTCGTGGACTCGATGACCGCCTTCCGCCAGGGATCGCGTCCGGCCTCGATCATGGACCGAATCGCTCGCGCTTTTAGTGATGCCGAAATTGAGGCCATGGCGGACTTCTTTGCCGCCCAGGGAGACACCCCGCCCAGCGCCCGCCAGGAGGGAGATGCCGAATGACTTCACCGGATCGCCGCGAATTTCTCAAGTGGGCTGGACTGGCCTCTGCCGCCGGGCTGGGCCTGTTTTCCGGGCGCACTGCCTTCGCGAACGCCCAGCCTCACGTCGTCGTCATTGGCGGTGGCACCGGCGGGGCGACAGCGGCCAAGTACCTGCGCCTGGCCGACCCGGGCATCAAGGTCACGATCGTCGAGCGCAACCAGGTCTACCTCCGTTGCTACGGTTCGAACGAGGTGCTCAACGACGACATCACCATGGAGGACCTGGAGATCCGCTACGACGTCCTGCGGGACAAGTATGGCGTGAACTTCAAGTTCGGCACCGTGGACAATGTCGATCCGGACGCGCGTCGGGTCTTCCTCGAGGGTGGCGATACCCTTGATTACGACCGCCTGATCGTCTCGCCGGGGATCGACTTCAAGTACGGCGAGATCGAGAACTACACCGCGGAAGTGGCCGAGACCGCCATGCCGCACGCCTGGAAGGCCGGGCCGCAAACCATGCTGTTGCGCAAGCAACTCCACGCCATGCCGGAAGACGGCACCTTCCTGATCGTCCCGCCGGCCAATCCGTATCGCTGCCCGCCGGCGCCCTACGAACGCGCCTCCCTGATGGCCGAGTGGTTCGGCAAGCACAAGCCGAATGCCAAGATCCTGATCCTTGACGTCAAGGACGGCTTTACCAAGGACCAGCCGTTCATGCTGGCCTGGAGCCGCCTGTACGGCTTCCGCATTCCCGATTCACACATGAGCGGCATGCCGGAAGACGTCGCACGCCCCGACCAGGAAGGGCGCATCGAATGGGTTTCGGGCAGCGATGGCGGCAAGGTGGTCTCGGTGGACCCGAAACGCGGCTCGGTGCGCAACTTCTTCGGCGACGAATTCAAGGCCGACGTGACCACGGTCATCCCCAACCAGCAAGCCGGAAAGCTCGCCTTCCGCATGGGCCTGACCAACGATGCCGGCTGGTGCGACAACGATCGCTACACCCATGAATCGACCGAGCATCCGAACATCCATGTCATCGGCGATTCCATCGTTGCCGATGACATGCCGAAGTCCGGCTTCTCCGCCAACACGCAAGCCAAGGTGGCCGCCGCCCAGGTCGCGCACCTGTTACGCGGCGAGGAACCGGAAGAACCCGCCTGGGCCAACACCTGTTTCTCGCGCGTGGGCTCCGAGTACGGAGTCTCGATCGCCGCGGTCTACCGCTACAACGAGAGCAACGGCCGAATCGTCTCCACACCCGGCTCCGGCGGCGTCTCGCCGCTGGATGCCAACGCCATGATCAATCGCCTCGAAGGGCTGTACCAGGAATCCTGGATGCGCGCCTTCGTCGATGATTGCTTCTACTGATTCACGCAACGACAAGGATCGATCGTCATGAGCGAACGAAACGAATCCCCCTTGAGCGAGGCCGAGCAGCAGGCGGTCCTGGAGTCCAAGCCGGTCGGCACCTGGGCGATCCTCGCGGTCTACATGGTCTTGTTCGTGTTGGGCTGGCTGTACTTCTGGTTCGGCATCTTCGTCCCCCGCGGGCTGGTGAGCTAGGAGAACCCCGATGAAATTTCATGTCGATCCGCTCGAGAAGAAATACATCTGGGCCGTGCTGGCCTTCACTATGCTCGCCTTCGCGGTGCAGGTGTATTACGCCGCCTTCCACAACGCCCACCCGCCCTCGAACGTGGAAACGGTCGATTCCTCCCGGCTACACTTGGCAGAGGGCGTCGGCGGCGGGGAGTTCATGGAGAAGAACCTCGGCCTGACCCGCGACGAGAACGGTGAGCTAGTGCTCACCATGGTCGCCGCTCGCTACGGCTTCTACCCGCAGGACATCACCGTGCCGGTCGACGAGCCGGTGCGATTGCGCATCGCCACCATCGACGTGCTCCATGGCCTGCACGTGCCCTACAGCGACTTCAACACCATGGTCGTGCCCGGCTACGTCTCCCAGATGACATCCACCTTCAAGCGCACCGGCGAATTCCCGCTGATCTGCAACGAGTACTGCGGCGTCGGACACGCCTACATGTACTCGCGATTCAACGTCGTGCCGCAAGACGAGTTCAAGCTTTGAGGAGCGCCTGAATCATGGCAACCACCGCCGAAGAAACCCGCCAGTTTGCCTCCGACGAAGCCGCGGCTGGTGAAAAAGCCGGGGCGAAGACCAGCAATCGCCTCGCCATGTGGAACATGTGGATCGGCTTCGCTGCCTTCGGTCTTGCGCTGCCGATGGGCCTGTATCAGATCGCGGTACGATCGGGCCTGTTCCCGGCAATCCAGTCCGATTCGGTGTATGCCGCGGCCGTAAGTACCCACGGGGTGCTGATGGCCTACACGTTGAGCACCTTCTTCATCATGGGGTTCGGCTACCACACCGCGTACCACACCCTCAAACAGAAGCCCTGGTCGCCAACCTTCGCCTGGACCGGCTTCTGGATTGCCACCATCGGCACCCTGCTCGCCGCCTCGGCACTGCTGACCGATCGGGCCTCGGTGATGTACACCTTCTACCCGCCGGAGATGGCCGACGCCAGTTTCTACTTCGGCGTGGCGCTGTTCGTCGTCGGCAGTTGGTTCTGGTGCGTGGACATGATCGTGGAGATGGCGCGCTGGAAGAAGGCCAATCCGGGGCGCGCGGTTCCGTTGATCATGTTCGGCACGGCGATCAACGCCATGCTGTGGCTCTGGACCTCACTGGGCGCGACCTTCGAGGTGCTCTTCCAGTTGATCCCGGTATCGATGGGTTGGATCGACACCATCGACCCCGGCCTGTCACGCACGCTGTTCTCCTGGACGCTGCACGCCATCGTCTACTTCTGGCTGATCCCCGCCTATCTGGTGATGTACTCGATCCTGCCCAAGGAGGCCGGCGGGCGGCTGTTCTCCGACGAGATGGCGCGGATCGCCTTCGTCATGCTGTTCATCTTCTCCGTGCCGATCGGCTTTCACCACCTCTACATGGACCCGCAACAGGCGGCCGGCTGGAAGCTGCTGCACATGTTCGGCACCTTCATGGTCGCCGTGCCGACCTTCATCACCGGCTTTACGGTGATTGCCTCGCTGGAGCTTTCCGGGCGCCTGCGCGGTGGCAAGGGCCTGTTCGGCTGGATCACCAAGCTCAAGTGGAACAACCCGGTGGTGCTCGCCGGGATCCTCTCGCTGCTGATGCTCACCTTCGGCGGCTTCGGCGGGGTGATCAACGCCTCGTACGCGATGAACGCGTCTATCCACAACACCGGCTGGGTCCCCGCCCACTTCCATCTCATCTACGGCGGCACCTCGGTGATCATGTATTTCGCCGCTGCCTATTGGCTGTGGCCGAAGATCACCAAACGCAAGCTCTGGTCGACCCCGCTAGCCAACCTTCAGCTGTGGATGTGGTTCGTCGGCATGTGGGTAGTTACCGCCCCCTGGCACATCATCGGCCTGATGGGACAGCCACGTCGCACCTCGGACCAGCCCTACGGTGCGATCGCCGACAGTTGGGTGCCCTACGAGGTGGTCATGATCCTCGGGGCGACCGTGCTGGTGCTCTCGGGCCTGCTGTTCATCGCCAACCTGGTGATGACGCACCGCAACCGGCAGGACGAGCCCAACCCGACACCGGTCTACGCCACCGCGGTACATCAGCCGCTGGCCGTACCGAAACTGCTCAACAGCCTGGGTTTCTGGAGCGTGGCCATGGCCGCCTACATGCTGATCAGCTACGGCTACCCGATCCTGCAATTCTTCTTCCTCGGCACACCGGGATCCATGGAATGGGGGTACTGAGAGTGATGTTCATGCGAACCCTGCTATTTGCCGTCGCCCTTGGTGCCGCGCCACTGGCCAGCGCCGAGCACGGCCCGATCGAACGGCCCGCCGACGCCCCGTCGTCCACGATCGCCTGGACACCCGAGCTCAAGCACGCGCTGGCCGATGCCGACGCCGAACGGGGCGCGAGCCTGAGCCAGTCGAAGATGTGTGCCTCCTGTCACGGCAACGCCGGCGTCTCCTGGTCGGGACAATGGCCCAGCCTTGCCGGGCAACCGGCAGAGTACACCTACAAGATGCTGGTCGACTACGCGACGGGCGACCGCGCCCAGACACAGCGTGCCTACCTGATGCATGTGATTTCGCTGGAACTGACCGATCGTGACATGCTCGACCTGTCGGCATTTTACGCTCAGTTCGATCTGCCGCCGGCAGCCGAAAAAGAGGCGGAATACTCGGATAGCACCATTGCCCTGGTCCGGGATGGTGACGGTCAGCGCTTGCTGGCCCCCTGCGCCTCCTGCCACGGCAACCTCGGCCAGGGTCAGAAGTACGACATCCCGGCACTGGCCGGCCAGCGCCCCGAATACTTCATCAAGACCATGCAGGAGTACAAGGACGGGACCCGTCGCAATGATGTGTACTCGCGCATGCGGTCGATCGCGAAAACGCTCACCGACGAGGAAATCGCCGCGCTGGCCGACTACTACGCGACGCTCGACGGCAATCGATAAACGGAGGACCCAATCATGTGGTGGCCAATCGTGATGTTCATTGGTTTTTTGATTGCCGTGTGGTTCTTCTGGCGTTATTTCGCTCGGGACATGGACCACCTCGAAGACAGTTGACACACGGCCTTTTTGCCGAGGCCGTCGCAAACCTACATGGCGCCCCGTCCGGGGCGCTTTCCGGTTCGGAGCCGCATGAGCGAATCCTGTTACCACTGTGCCCTGCCGATACCTGCCAATACCCGCTTTACCGCACAGGTCCTCGGCGCGGAACGATCGTTCTGCTGCCCGGGCTGCCAGGCGGTCGCCCGGGGCGTGGTCGATGCTGGACTAGAGGATTATTACGCCCACCGGGAGGCGCCTGCCAACCGCGCCCCGAGCGACCGGGACGAAATTCTCGAGCGTCTGCGCGTTTACGACCACCCGGAGATCCAGAAGAGCTTCATCCAGACCGGTGACACCTGGCGCGAGGCGGCCCTGGTCCTCGAGGAAATCCGTTGTGCCGCCTGCCTGTGGCTCAATGAACAACAGCTGCGACGCCTCGACGGCGTACTCGACGTCACGCTCGACTACGCCGGCCAGCAGGCCCGGGTGCGATACGACCCGGACGTCGTCCGCCTCTCGGACATCCTCGCCACCATCGAGTCGATCGGCTACCGCGCCCACCCGTTCGACCCGTCCCGGCGTGACGCTCTACTGGCCGAGCAGCGACGGCGCAACGCCGAACGGCTGCTGTTCGCCGCGATCCTCGCCATGCCGATCATGGCCTTCTCCATCGCCGGGTACTGGATGGGTGGGCCGGATGCCAGCGGCACGCTGCCGCTCTGGGAGCGCATCGGGCGTTTCTCCGCCCTGCTGGTCACCACGCTCCTGCTCGCCTATTCCGGCTGGGATTTCGTCAGCGGCGCGGCCCGCGACCTGAAAAACCGACGCCTCGGCATGGACGTGCCGATCGTACTGGGCCTGGGCGTGGCCTGGAGCGGCAGCGCGGTGGCGACATTCAGCCTCTCCGGCGAGGTCTACTTCGACTCGATCGCCATGTTCATCGGCTTCGTGTTGCTCGCCCGGGTGATCGAACTGCAGGGTCGCCTGCGCGCGGCCGACCAGATCGACCGACTGGTACGCGTGATCCCGCAAACGGCACGGGCGTGGCGCGCGGGCGACTGGCAAGAGATCGCCGTGGTCGACCTGGTCCCGGGCGACCATATCCGGCTGAACCCCGGCGAGATCGTGCCCACCGACGGCGACCTGCTCGGCGAACGGGTGGGTCGATTCGACGAGTCGATCCTCACCGGTGAGAGTCGACCGGTCGACCGCCGCCCTGGTGAGGCGGTGGTGGCCGGCTCGACCAATATCGACCAGCCGGTCGACCTGATCGTGCGCCACGCCCGCAACGACTCGATGATCGCCGAAATCCACGGCCTGATGCGCCGCGGCATGGGCGATCGGCCGCGCTATGCCCGCATCGCAGACTGGGCGGCCAGCCGCTTCGTGGTCGCCGTGCTCGTGGTCGCCGCCGGCACGGCCGGCTACTGGCTGCTCGCCGCGCCGGGCCAGGCGCTGGAAAACACCGTGGCCGTGTTGATCGTCACCTGCCCCTGCGCGCTGGCTCTGGCCACGCCGGTGGCCCTGGCCCTGTCGGCGGGACGACTCGCCGAAACCCACGTGCTACCCCAGCGGATGGTCGGCATCGAGCCGCTGGCGACCGCCACGCGCATCGTGTTCGACAAGACAGGCACGCTCACCGTCGGCCGGCCGGGAGTGGCCGATCAGATTGCGCTGGATGACACCCCGCCGGAGACCGCCCGCCTGATCGCCGCCGCCCTGGAGAGCCGCTCCGAACACCCGATCGCCCGCGCCTTCGCCACCGAGACAATCGCCGACCTGCCCACGGTCACCCAGCTGGAAAATCATCCCGGCCAGGGCATCAGCGCCTGGCTGGACGGGCACTGCTGGCGCATCGGCAGCCCGTCCTTCGCCGCCCCCATGACGGACTTCGGCACCCTTGCCGAGCAACATCACCTCGACCGGAGCCAGACAGTCGGTGAAACACTGGTCCTGCTCAGCCGTGACGGCCAGCCCGCGGCCGCCTTCCGGCTCGCCGATCAGCTGCGCGACGGGGTGGTCGAGACGCTCGCCTCTCTGCAAGGCGGCGATACCCTGCGCATGAGCATCCTTTCCGGTGACCGACAGGTGGCCGTAGATGCCATTGCCTCTCGGCTGGAGATCGAGGATGCCCAAGGCCAGCTCTCGCCCGAGGACAAACTGGATCGTGTCCGCGAATGGCAGCGTCAGGGCGAGCAGGTGATCATGGTCGGTGACGGCATCAACGACGCACCGACCCTGCGGCAGGCCGATGTCTCGATCTCGTTTGCCGAGGCCACCGACCTCGCCCGCCAGTCGGCAGACTTCGTGGTCACCCGCAGCGATTTCCACGCCGTCGCGGAGGCCCGCCGACTCGCCCGGGACACGCGCCGCATCATTCGCCAGAATCTCACCTGGGCGGCAAGCTACAATTTTCTCGCCGTACCGTTTGCCGCCATGGGATACGTCCCGCCGTGGGCGGCCGCCATCGGCATGTCCGCCAGCTCCCTGCTGGTGGTCGGCAATGCCCTGCGCTTGCGCCAACCAACCCGTGAAACCACGCTTTCGGCGCCGGCGGCAGTGGCGGCCACCACCGAACCGACAACCGAGGCCCCATGAACGATTTGCCTTCCCGTCGCGCCCGATCAGAACAGGGCCGCGCCCTGCTGATACTGGTGATCATCCTTGCCATTGCCACGCTTTCGCTGTCCGGCTGGTGGCTGAATCGTGACAGCAACGAGATGACCGTCGACACCAGCGTGCTCAAGCCGATGCCCCGACCGGTGGACGTGCCGGAGGTGCAGCTGGAAACCGCCGAGGGAGAACCATTCGGTCAAGAGGCATTCAAGGGCCAGTGGACACTGCTGTACTTCGGCTACACCCTCTGCCCCGACGTCTGCCCGGTGGAACTGGGGGCCCTGCGCCAAGTCAATCGCCTGCTCGACGAGCAGGCCCCCGCGCTGTCGCAACAGACCCAGACCGTGTTCGTCTCGGTCGATCCGGAGCGCGACACCCCGGAGCGCATCGCGGCATTCACCGACTACTTCGATCCACGCATCATCGGCGTGACCGGTGAGTCGGTCGACCTGGAAATCCTGGCCGGGCCGCTGGGCGTGGGCTGGAGCAAGCGCGCCAACAAGTACAAGGACAACGCCGACCACGAAGAGACCGGCAACGACTACCTGATCGATCACACGACCGCGATACTGCTGGTCGATCCGCAGGCGCGATTGCAGGCCGTCTTTCCGACTCCGCATGGCCCGCAACCGATGGTCGACGCCTACCGGACGTACCAGCAGCGATACCAGCAGCAAAACCAGGAGAAGACACCATGACCATCCGCCCGTCACGCCACCCGTTCGTTGCCTCGCTCGGCGCCGGGCTCGCACTGCTGAGCACCGCCGCGCTCGCCGAGGTGCAGGTCAACGACCCCTGGATCGCCGAGGCCCCGCCCACGGCCATGGCCTTGGCTGCCTTCATGGTGCTGGAAAACGACGGCGATACGCCACGCTCGTTGGTCGCCGCCGAGGCCCCCGGCTTCGATCGAATCGAGCTGCACCAATCCATTGAGGAAAACGGCGTCCACCGCATGATCCGCCAGGAAGCGATCCGCATTCCGGCAAACGGGCAGACGCCGCTCGAGCCGGGCGGCTATCACGTCATGCTGATCGGCATCCAGAAACCTCTTCAGGCCGGAGACGAGGTACCCATGCAGCTGATCTTCGCCAATGACGAGAGCAAGCAGATCGATGTGCCCGTCCGACAGCGCGATTTCATGAAGTAGACGCCCCGTCGAAATAACGGTAGGCGTCGCGACCGGCGGCCTTGGCATCGTACATGGCCGCATCGGCGTGGTTGACCAGTGCCTCGGCATCGTCGCCCTGCTCGGGGAAGACCGCAATGCCGATCGAGACGCCGATCGAGACCTTCTCGCCATCGAGGGCAAATGGCTGGGTCAGCACCTCGATCACCTTGCCGGCCACTTGGCCGGCGAAGCGCTGGGCCGGCAGCCCCTCGAGCAGGATCAGGAACTCGTCGCCACCCAGGCGCCCGACGACGTCCTCGTGGCGCAACAGGCGCTGCAACCGGCCGGCGACCTCGCGCAACAGGCGGTCGCCCACGGCGTGGCCGAGGCTGTCGTTGACTTCCTTGAAGTAGTCCAGGTCGAGGAATAATACCGCCAGGCGCGTGTCGTCGTTGCGTGCCCGAGCCACCGATTCCTCGATCCGGTACTTTAAGGAGGCGCGGTTGGGCAGATCGGTCAACGGGTCATGGTGGGCCTGGTGACGGATCCGCTGCTCGGCCGCCTTGGCCTCGGTGATGTCGTTGAAGATGTGGATGTAATGGCTGACGCGGTCGTGCTCGTCCCGGATCGCGCTGATGGTCTGCAGCGCGGTCAGGCGTTCGCCGCGACGGTTGCGGTAGTCGAGCTCACCCTGCCAGCTGTGCTCACGGCCCAGCCGTTGGCAGGCCTGTTCCAGTTGCTCGGTTTCCTCTGCGTCCAGTTCGAACAGGTTGGCCATTGGTCGTCCCAGCACCTCGTCGGCAGTAAAGCCGGTTACCCGGTTGAATGCCGGGTTGACGCGCAGGATGCGGTGCCCGGGCGAGGTGATAACGATCGCCTCGCCGGTGCCCTCGAACACGCTGCCCGCCAGCCGCAGCTCGCCGGCCGACCGTTCCAGTTCCTCGGCCTGCCTCGACAGGCGCCGCAGCACAGGGCGTAGCGAACGCGCCGCCAGCCAGGCAACGATCGGCAGCAGCAGAAAAACCAGTCCCAGCGGCCAGAGCAGTCGCGCGACCACCGGCTGGTAGAAGCTCCAGAAACCCGCTTCGATGAGCAACAGGCATCGACCACCGCCGACCGGGGTGTAGAACAGCACCCGGCTCTTGCCGTCGAGTTCGGGCCAGACCACGCCCGGGCCGGTCGGGTCGATCCGGGCGAGATCCGCCGCAATCGTCTCGCGCGCCACGCCCATTTCCAGTTCGGAGGCCTGCGAATCGACGCCCACCAGGCGGCTCTCGCGGTAATCGAGCAGGAAACTGCGTGCGGTGGGTTCCAGCGTGCGCGCCCGCTCGAGCAGATCGACCAGGCTGTCCACCTCGAAGAACAGCACGTCGGTACCCAGCCGCTCGCCGTCATCCCCCTCGATCGGGGCGACGGTGCGCCAGATGATACGGTCCTCGAACTGCACCAGCCGGCTCTGCACGCCGTCCAGGTCGTCGAGGACCGAATACTCCGGCACCTCGGCGGTCACGCCCTCGTCGACGATCACCTCGCCGAACGGCCCCAGCCGCTTGATGCCCACCAGGGCCGGCGAGGTGCCCAGTGCATCGGCCAGCCGCGGCGCACTGTAGGCGGCCAGGGTCTCGATCGGCATCTCGCCCTGGACGTACGCCTCCAGTCGGCGACGGATCTCGGTGCGGCTGGTGACCTGGCGGGCGACCCCCTCGTAGCGCTGCACCAGGTTGTCGAGCGCCGCGCCCTGCGCCTGGATACCCATCAGCGTGCTGCGCTCGAGCCCCTCGCGTGACGACTGGTAGATGGGCACGGCCGTGACCACCGCCACCAGGATGCCGCTGACGAGGATACCCAGCACGGCAAGCAGGATGGCCTTGTGACGAATGGCACGAATGGAGGCGAATTCGGGCAAGGCGCGGGGGACTCCGATCGAAATGGACCCACTGGCGCGGGCGAGCAGACTCAGCGGCGGGAAACCAAACGATCAATTTGACCGCGGCTCTACGGTCGTGATCATCTCAGAAAGCCGGCTGCGGGGCCACCGCACCGCCGGGTCGGTCACGGCACACAAATCCATGAAAAAGGCAGGGATTTTCCCGATTCAGGCGTCGTCCGACACGCCGGACCAGCTCGACTCGCCGGACCGGGCCGAGAGGCGCGCCCGCCAACCTTGAGCCGCCTCCCGGATCGCCCCTGCGCGTTCGGCATCGATGCGCTCGACATGCTTCCACTGCAATGCCGTGCGCGGGTGGTGGGCGAATCGTTCCCGGTGGCGCAGCAGGAAATCCCAGTAAAGGGTGGTGAACGGGCAGGCGGTCTCACCGGTGGTCTCGCCCGGATCGAAGCGACAGTGCGCGCAGTAGTTGCTCATCCGCTGGATGTAACGCCCCGAGGCGACATAGGGCTTGCTCGCCATCACCCCGCCGTCGGCGTACTGGGACATGCCGATCACGTTGGGGAGTTCCACCCATTCGACCGCATCGACATAGACGGCGAGGTACCACTCGTGCACCGCCTGCGGGCGCACGCCCAGCAACTGGGCGAACAGTCCGGTCACCATCAGCCGCTGGATGTGATGGGCATAGCCCAGCTCGAGTGTCTGGCCGATGGCCTGGTCGAGGCAGGTCATCGGGATGGCCTCGCCATCAGGCATTCGTCCCTGCCAGTAGAAGGAGGGCAGCGGTTCGTGGGCCTCGAGCGCATTGCCGTCCGCATACTCGGGCATCGCCCACCAATACAGCCCGCGTACGAACTCGCGCCAGCCCAGCACCTGCCGGATGAATCCCTCGGCGGCCGCCAGCGGCATTTGCCCATCACGGTAGGCCGTCTCCACCGCCTCGATCACCTGGCGGGGGTCGATCAGCTTGAGATTGAGCGCGACCGACAGGCGCGAGTGATACAGCCAGGGGGCATCGGTCCACATCGCATCCTGGTAATCGCCAAAACCGGCCGCACGCTGCTCGAGGAAATCGGCAAGCGCCTGCTCGGCCTGGGCCGGGGTGACCGGCCAGTCGAAGTTTTCCAGGGATCGATACTCGCCGCCGGGATGATCGGCGAACCGCTCGGCCACCAGATCGAGTACCGCCCGGGTGATCCGGTCGGGCGAAAACCGGGCCGGCTCGGGGACCAGCCCCGGCCCGCGGGTGTCGAACGACTGCCGGTTGGACGCATCGAAATTGAACTTGCCCCCGACCGGATCCTTGCCGTCCATCAGCACGTCGAACCGACGTCGCTGGGCGCGGTAGAAATGCTCCATGCGCTGGGTCTTGCGCCCCTCGGCCCAGTCGGCAAACCATGATTCCTCCACCATGAAATGCCGGTCCGCGCGCTCCTCGAACGCCACCCCGGCCTGCTCGACCGCCTCGGCCAGGCCATGGCGCAATCGATACTCGCCCGGGCAGACCACGATCACCCGCTCGGGTCGCCAGCGGCCAATGGCCTCGTTCAGCGCCGACTCCAGCGTGGGGAGGTCGTCATCCTCGGCGTGGCGGGGCAGATCCCGGTAATCGACCCGCCAACCATCCACTCGCCGATCGGCGGCGAAATGGCGCATCGCCGCGAGGAACAACGCGATACGCGACTGATGTGACCAGACGTGGCTAGCCTCGTCGGCCACCTCCGCCATCCAGATCACGTCGCGCACCGGGTCGGCCTCGTCGAACAATGCGCTGTCGGGATTGAGCTGGTCGCCGAGGACGACCAGCAGGTGGCGAGCGGATGGATCAGTCATGCGTTTTCCTCGCGCGGCGGCAGCGTTCGGAACAGTAGACGACTCGATCCCAGTCTCGAGCCCACTTGCGCCGCCAGGTGAATGGTCGCCCGCAGACCGGACAGGTCTTGCTGGGCCGATTGGAGGGATGGTTGCGCGACTGGCGAGCCATCAGAACAGGCGCCCCTGAGTGGCCGGCGCCTGCCGTGGCCCACGACTATTGGTGCGTTTCTGACGGCGTCGATCGCGCGAACCGAGTGCCCGGTAGACCTGTTCGGATTCGGCGCGGGCGGCGGGGTGACGGTAGGCCGCGGCCACCTCGGCGCGCGCCCGCCGGGACGCGGTCGACCAGTCGACCAGCGGCGGCGGGTAATCGCGCCCGATCCTGACGCACGCCTCGCGCTGCCAGCCGGCGGGCATGCGCCACGGCTCATGGATGAAGGCCGCCGGCACCCCGGCCAGTTCGGGCACCCAGTGGCGGATGAAGTGGCCGTCGGGGTCATGCTGGCGAGACTGCTTGACCGGATCGTAGACCCGCAGCGCGTTGATCCCGGTCGCGCCGGCCTGCATCTGCACCTGCGGGTAATGAATGCCCGGCTCGTAGTCGGCGAACAGCCGACCCAGCCAGTCGGCGGCGATTCGCCAATCGAGCCACAAGGGGAAGCAGGCCACGGAAACCAGCATCGCGCGCATGCGGAACGTCAGCCAACCGGTGGCGATCAGACTGCGCATGCAGGCGTCGACCAAAGGCCATCCAGTTCGACCCCGGCGCCAGGCGACCGCATGGAGGTGGTCGGGATCGTCATGGCGCATGCCCTCGGTGGCCGTGTGCATCGCGCGCTGCTCGATCGATGGCCACTGCTCGAGTTTTTGCGTGAAGTGATCGCGCCAGGCCAGTCGGGCGACGAACGAGCGGTAACCGGCCGCCAGCCCCGGCCCGAGTCGCGATGACGACACCGAGGCCGGCGCCAGCGACTCCATTGCTGCCGGCATGAGGTCATTCCGTCCGTCGGCGGCCGCTTGACGGGCGCGCACGGCCTGGATCACGGCGCGTGAGGAAACGCTGCCCACGGCCAGTGGCGCCGAGAGCCTCGAGCAGGCCGTCACGGCCGGGCCGGGTGCCGACATGCCCCGCCGGTAGACGGCCGCCCGTCGGTCGAGGAAGTCCGCCAGCCTCGCCTCGACGGCTGCCGGCTCGGTCGCCAGCATCCAGCGATCCGCGATGGGCGGGCACGCCTGCGGCGTGGCGGGCAGAAACGGCTCGACCACGGAGCGGTCAGGCGGTTCGGTTGGCGCTCGGGACAGGCGGTTGGCGAGCGGCATGGCCTCGGGCGCCCCATGCAGCGGTTGGCGCATGAATGCCTCCCACTGACCAGCCCAGTCGTCACGATCGGCCAGCGGGCGGGCCACGCCCCGATCACGGGGCTGATGCCAGGGAATCCCATGATCCTGGCAGCAGGCAGCCACCGCCCGATCACGCTGGTAACTTGCCGCGTGTCCGGTCTCCTGCACCGAGAACAGCCCCTCGATTGGGTCCTCGGCGTGCCAACGCGACAGCACCCCGGGCATGTCACCGACCTCGACGACCAGGTCGATATGCCGCTCGAACAACCCGTCGGCGAGGGCACGCAGGGCCGACTCCTGCACCTGGTAGTGGCGCAAGGATGCACTCGCGGCACCCCATTGCGTCGGCTCGATCGCATACAGGGCCACCACCCGGCGACCGGGTCGTGCCCGAGTTGCCGCGACCGCGGCGGCCAGCGCCGGATGATCGAGCAGGCGCAGGTCGCGCTTGAACCAGATGACGAGTCGAGACATGTCGGGAATATTTCAGTGCAAAAGCTGTACAGAGTTTATACACTATTTCTCTAATCTGCCCTTTTCCGGAGCCTCGAGTGACGCACACCCCCGCCTACATTCCACCGACCGATCGATCGCTCGATATTGCCGTTATCGGCTCGGGCATCGCCGGGCTAGGCACCGCCTGGCTATTGGGCCAGCGGCACCGGGTCACGCTGTTCGAGAAGAACGACTACCTCGGCGGCCACACCCATACCCATCTGGTCGATGACGGCCGTGGCGGGGCCACCCCGGTCGACAGCGGCTTTATCGTCTGCAATCGTCCCAATTACCCGCACCTGTTCGGCCTGCTCGAGTCCCTCGATATCCAGACGCAGCCCACCGAGATGTCGTTCGGTATGAGCATGGACGAAGGCCGACTGGAATACAGCGGTGACAGCCTCGATACCCTGTTTGCCCAGCGCCGCAACCTGCTGCGACCGAGCTTCCTGCGCATGGTGGTGGAAATCCTGCGCTTCAACCGGCTTGGCAAGAAGGCCCTCATCGGCGACGCGCTGGGCGCGCTTACGCTGGGTGAGTTCCTCGAGCGACATCGGTTTTCACCGCGACTGGCCGAGGACTACCTGCTGCCGATGGCCGCGGCGATCTGGTCCTGCCCGACCCACCAGATGCGGGACTTCCCGGCACGCAGTTTCCTGCAGTTCTTCGACAATCACGGCCTGATGAACATCAAGGACCGCCCGCAATGGGAGACCGTGCTGGGCGGATCGCGGCGATACGTCGATCGCATGCTCGCCGAGCAGCGGTTCGAGGCCCTGGTCTCGCATCCGGTCACCCGGGTCGAGCGCGATGAACTGGGCGTGACACTACCCGAGTACGACCGACGTTTCGATGCCGTGGTAATGGCCGGCCACGCCGACCAGACGCTGGCGACACTTGATCGGCCGGACGTGGCCGAGACCGACGTACTGGGCGCGTTCCGGTTCCAGGAAAATCACGCCTTCCTGCACCGCGATACGGCCCTGATGCCACGCCGGCGGCAGGTGTGGTCGAGCTGGAACTACCTTGGCCGGCGCGATGTCGACGGCGAGCGGGCAGTTGCCGTGACCTACTGGATGAACCGCCTGCAGCGACTCGACTCGGCCCACGACTGGCTGGTGACACTCAATCCGTTCGAGGCACCGCGCGAGTCGCTGGTCGAACGCGAGATCACCTACCACCATCCGGTCTTCGATGCCCGCGCCGTAGCCGCACAGGGCAAACTGCCGGAACTGCAGGGCCATCGGCGCACCTTCTATGCCGGGGCCTGGGCGGGTTACGGCTTTCACGAGGACGGGCTGGCCTCGGCGGTCGCCGTGGCGCGCCGGTTCGGCGTGATCATTCCCTGGGAAGGCGTACCCCCGGGCGATGGCTCGGTCGATAGCCCGGACAGGGCCGCGGAGGCCGCGTGACGTCGGCGCTCTACCAGGGTTGGGTGATGCACCAGCGTTTCACGCGGGCCTGCTATCGCTTTCGCTACCGGGTGTTCTCGCTGCTGGTCGACCTCGACGACCTCGAAGCCGGCTTTCCGAGTCAGCGCCTGCTCTCGCACAACCGCTTCAACCTGTTCTCGGTATATGACCGCGACCACGGCCCGCGGCGCGACATGCCACTGCGCGACTGGATCACGGCGACCGCCCGCGCCCGGGGCATCGACATCGAGGGCGGCCAGATCCTGCTCTCGGCCTACCCGCGCGTGTTCGGCTACCAGTTCAACCCGATCACCGTCTGGTACTGCCACGACCGGCAGGGTGAGCTGGTGGCGATCGACTGCGAGGTCAGCAACACCTTCGGCGGGCACCACCACTATTTTTTGCACGACCACGGCCGTCCGCTGGAAACGCCGTTCCGCGCCCAGGCTGACAAGGTGTTCCACGTCTCGCCGTTTCTGCCCATGAACATGCGTTACCACTTTCGCCTCTCGCGGCCCGGCGAGCGGCTCGGCGTGTCGATCCGCGAGACGGAGGTTGGCCCGGACGGCGGGGAAACCCTGACGCTGGTCGCCACGCACAACGCGCAGCGACGCGAGCTCAGAGATCGACGCCTGCTGCTCGAGGGCTTGCGTGTCCCGCTGCTCACTTTCAAGGTGATCGGCCTGATCCACTGGCAGGCCCTGAAAATCTGGTTCAAGGGCGGACGTTTTCACAAGAGCCCGCCACCACCGGCATCGGAGGTCAGTTCATGCCCATCGTCCAGACACGGAAACTGAGCCGCAAGTCGGGCTCGATTGCCGATCGGCCGTCGGCCGAACACGCCCTGCCGCTGTCCGCGCGCTGGGTCGGTCATTTAATGGCCGACATGCGTATCGGCCATGTCCGCGTGACCACCGACGATGGCGGGGCCGCCGAGTTCGTCGGCACCGAGCACCTCGAGCTCTCGGCCAACTGGCACCTGCACCATCCCGCCCGGCTGCTTTCACGGATTGCCCGGCTGGGCGACATCGGCATTGCCGAGGGCTTCATCGAGGGAGACTTCTCGAGCGATGACCTGACCACACTGCTCGAGATCGGTGCACGCAACCTCGAGGTGATCGACGAAGAACTGCGCCCGGGCTTCTGGGCGCGACTGGTACACCGAATCCAGCATGGGCTGCGGGCGAATCATCGTCGTGGCAGCCGGCGCAACATTTCCGCCCACTACGATTTGGGCAACGATTTCTACCGGTTGTGGCTCGACGACTCGATGACCTACTCTTCGGCCGTGTTCGCCGAGCCGGACGAGGCGCTGGCCATCGCCCAGCAACGCAAGTACGACCGGCTGCTCGACCGGCTCGACGCGGCCCCCGGCGACCGGCTGCTGGAGATCGGCTGTGGCTGGGGTGGAATGGCCGAAACCGCAGCCCGCCGAGGCCTTGAGCTCGACGGGCTGACCCTGTCCACCGAACAGCTCGCCTACGGACGCCAGCGGCTGGAATCGGCCGGCCTCGATGATCGCGCCCGTCTGCATCTGACCGATTACCGCGACCAGGCCGGCCGATTCGATCATATCGTCTCGATCGAGATGTTCGAGGCGGTCGGCGAGCGCTACTGGCCGACGTTCTTCCAGACCGTCCGCGACCGCCTCAGGCCCGGCGGACGCGCGGCGATCCAGGTGATCACCATCGAGGAAGAGGCCTTCGAGCGCTACCGCCGCGAGCCGGACTTCATCCAGCTCTACATCTTCCCCGGCGGCATGCTGCCCTCGATCGAACGCTTCCACGCCGGCGCCCAGGCCGCGGGCCTCGACGTGCTTGAAACGGCCATGTTCGGCCATGACTACGCCCGCACTCTCGCCCGCTGGCGCGAGCGCTTCGACGCCGTCGAAGACCAACTCGAGGGGATGGGCTTCGATCACCGTTTCCGCCAGATCTGGCGCTACTACCTCGCCTACTGTGAAGCCGGCTTTCTCGCCGGGCGGATCAACGTCGCCCAGGTCATCCTGGAGCGCCCGTGACTCTCGGGGCGAGCACAACGCCGAGACTGAGTCTGTGGCAGGTGCTCGCCTATGGTGCCCCCGGCCTGCCACTGGCGCTGATGGGCATTCCGCTTTACGTCTACCTGCCACCGTTCTATGCCAACGAGCTGGGGCTGGGGCTGGCCGCGGTGGGTACCGCGCTGATGCTGACGCGCCTGTGGGACGTGATCACCGACCCGGTAGTCGGCTACCTCTCCGACCGCATCCCCGGGCGCCATCGTCGCAAGTGGCTGATGGGCGCCGGCATGCCGCTTCTGATCGTCTCGCTGTGGTTCCTGCTGCGTCCCGACGACGACGTGGGACTGTGGCATCTCTACCTGTGGGGCCTGGCGGCGTTCCTCGGTTGGACGATGATCCAGTTGCCCTACACCAGCCTTGGTGCGGAGGCCGACCCGTCCTCGCATGGCCGGACCCGCCTGGCTGCCGGGCGCGAGGGACTGGCGCTGGTGGGCACCGTGCTCGCCGCCGCCCTGCCGATCCTGCTGGGCAGCGAGGCGCCAGCGGATGTCCTCGCGGCGGTGTTCTGGCTGATGGCGATCCTGCTGCCGGCTGGTTTTCTTCTAATGGCGCTGTCCACGCCCGAGCCGCGCCGCCATCACCCAGTGGTCGACTGGCGCCACGGCTGGCCGCTGTTGAAGCACAACCGTCGCCTGCGTGGCCTGCTGGGCGGCTATTTCCTCAACAACATGGCCAACGGCATCCCGGCGGCGCTGTTCCTGATGTTTGTCGCCGACCGACTGGGCGCACAGGACTGGCTGGGGTGGCTGCTGCTGCTGTATTTCAGTGCCGGTATCGCCGCGCTGCCTGCCTGGACGGCGGTGGCGCGGCGCATCGGCAAGCGCAAGGCCTGGGGCGCCTCGATCCTGCTCGCCGCGGTGAGCTTTTCCTTCGCCCCGTGGCTGGGGAGCGGGGACGTGGTCTGGTTCGCCCTGATCTGCATGGTCTCGGGCCTGAGCCTCGGCGCCGACATGGCGCTGCCGGCCTCGATCCAGGCAGACATCGCCGGCATCGACAGCGACGACGGCGGCGGCGACCGCGCCGGACTGTTCTTCGGCCTGCTGGGACTGGCCACCAAGCTGGCGCTGGCCGTGGCGGTCGGGGTCGGCTACGGCGTGCTGGCACTGGCCGGCTTCGAGGCCGGCGACAGCGACACCACCGTGCTGGCCATCACCTACGGCGCGCTGCCCGTGGCCTTCAAACTGGCGGCCGCCTGGCTGGTGTTCCGCCAGCTGACCGACACCGAACCCCGATTGAGACAAACCACCCTGCGAGGAACCACGCCATGATTCGACGCTTCACCGTGGCGGCAATCGTCGCCTTCACCCTGCTACTCACGGGATGCAGCAGCATGAAACTCGAGCAGTTCCAGGGCACCACGCCCGCCTTCGACCTGACCGGCTACTTCGAGGGCCAGACCTGGGCCTATGGTGTATTCGAGAGCCGCGGCGGCGAGATCAAGCGCCAGTTCCGCGTCGAGATCGACGGGTACTGGGAAGACGAGGAATTCGTCCTCGACGAGGAATTCGTCTACGACGACGGCGAGACCGACCAGCGCACCTGGCGGATCACGCCCACCGGCGAGCAGACCTACGTCGGCCGGGCCGGCGACATCGTCGGCACCGCCGAGGGGAGAGAAATGGGCCAGGCTCTCAACTGGCGCTACGTGCTGCGCCTGCCCTACGGCGACTCGACCATCGACGTGGCCTTCGACGACTGGATGATCCGGCAGAGCGAAAACGTGGTAATCAACCGCGCCACCGTGAAGAAATTCGGCATCCGCGTCGGTGAGGTGACGCTGTTCTTCACCAAGTCCGATCCGGAGGGGGACGCGTCGTGATCGCGCCCTCGCTACGGGCCGGGCGGGCGCTGGGGATGGCCCTTCTGCTGGGTACGGGCAGTGCTCCCGCGCTGGCCGAGGCGTTCGAGACCCAGACGAGCCTGGGTGAAAGCACACTCGTCCTGCAGGGATCGGGCACCGCGAGCTACATGTTCTGGGACGTGTACGACGCGGCCCTCTACGCCCCGGCCGATGCCGACGAGGGTGCCATCGTCAACGCCGACGTGCCCATGACCCTGATCCTCGAGTATCACCGCGACGTCGGCGTGGAGGACATCCGCAAGGCCACCTGGGCGGCCCTGGACGACCAGTACGAGGCCGAGGAGCGCGAGACCATCCGACCCAAGATCGACGCGATCCAGAATGCGATGATCGATGTCACAGACGGCGACCGCTATCGGCTCGAATGGGAGCCCGGGGTGACGCGGCTGACGTTGAGCCTCAACGGGGAAACGCGCTTCGAATCGGACGATCCGCAACTGGCCCGGGCCTACTTCGGCATCTGGCTGGCCGAACCGCCGCTGTCGGACAAGCTCCGTACCGCGCTGTTCTCCGGGACAGACTGACCCGGTCGGGTCACTCGAGCAGCGACGATCCTCAGACGGCGGCCGGCAATGATTGGTCAGCCAACCGGCGGGCCGGCAGGTAGTGCCACCAGGGTATGGCCGGGCCGTCGGCGTCCATCGGGCGGAGATACCGGGCGTGTTCGGCTTCCTTGCCGACGTTGTCGTAATCCATGCCATCCTTGCGGAACGAGGCGAGGATTCGTTGGCGCGAGATCTCTTCCTTGCCGTCGACAAGGCCCGGGTGATTGCGCAGCACGAAGTCCGGCTGGAAGAAGAAGTAGGTGTAATCGAACCCGTAGGGGCTGCGCGGGTGGTCTTCGGGATAGCAGACGCCGAAAGCGGTCAGGAACATGGGCTCGCCGGCCCAGACGAATTTCCAGCCGGCCTTGTCGTCGACGTGACGCAGGCAATCGGACCCGGCCGGGTCGATACGGTTGAGTCCGTCGAGCAGCCAGGCGGTGGTTTCTGCCAGCCGCTCTATCGTGCTGCTGAACGAGGCCGGCAACCGGAAGGCCAGCCCCTTGAACTTTTCCTTGTGCGCGACCGTCATGAAGCGGAACAGGTCCTCGCCGAACTGGCGCACGTTGGCATCGAAATCACGCGCCGGATCGTAGTCCCGCGCGCCCCAGTACTTGCCCGACGGGGCGAAGATGCAGCGGGTCTTGTCGACCGCGCCCATGAACTCCAGATGCGTGGGCGAGTAGACCGGCACGTGCGCCGCGGTGCGCGCGAATCCCGTCCGGATCGTCTCGGCGAGCTGCTCACGCATCACCTGCTGGTGGACGACCGCCATGTGCTCGGGAAACTGGGCGCCAACGACCGCGAACAGGGTGTTGGTCAGGCTCTGCAGGCTGGCGAGATGATTGACCGGCAGCGACTCGGCCCGCGACGGCGCCCCGTCATAGAAACGCAGCGTAGCGGCCAGATCGGCCAGGCGCTCGGGCAGCATCGCCGCCGGGTAGAGAACCTGCCCCTCGTCCGACTGGCAGGTCTTGAGCGCCTTGTCGGCCTGGACGTAGTAGCGGTGTGCCGTTTCCAGGATCAGGAACGAAAGCAGCGAGAAATCAAGGTCGTCCGCCGCTCGCGGCGTCAGCCAGTCGCGTTCGGCCAAGGTGTCGGCCAGGCGCGCGGCCGCCGCATCATCGAGCGTGGCGCCCTGCTCCATCGCCCAGCCGCCTACCAGACGACGACCCAGCACAAACTGCTTCATGATGTTCATGGCACGCCCCGTTTTACTGCTCAACTGTCAATCGACAAGTCACTGTTCTGTAACATCAAAACGGCAACCGAAGATCTACCGCCGCGCCCAGCGGAGGGCGCAATCTACCGGATAATCGGCCCCGGCGCAAAGCAGGGGCCTCGAACCGCCCGCCATTTTGGGCTAACCCATTGTGGCAGAACCACTTTTTCCGAAAAGCACGCTCGACCGGGCCGAACGAGACCGGCTCGCCCCACCAGTCGTGGCTCAGGCGGTCAGCTCTCGCCATTCGCCCGGCGCGAGACCATCGAGCCGATAGGGGCCGATCGCGCTGCGAATCAGTCGCAATGTGGGGAAACCGACGTGGGCGGTCATGCGTCGCACCTGGCGATTTCGGCCCTCGCGGAGGGTGATCTGAACCCAACTGGTCGGCACGCTCTTGCGGTAGCGCACCGGCGGATCGCGCGGCCAGAGCCAGTCGGGCTGGTCGACCGGCTCGGCGCCGGCCGGACGCGAGGGGCCGTCCTTGAGGATGACGCCCTCACGCAGGGCGGCAAGGGCCGTGGCATCAATCTCGCCCTCGACCTGGGCCAGGTAGACCTTGGCGAGCTTGTGGCGCGGATCGGCCAACCGGTTCTGCAGGCGGCCATCGTCGGTGAGCAGCAACAGCCCCTCGCTGTCTCGGTCGAGACGACCGGCCGGATAGACGCCCGGAAAGTCGATCCAGTCGGCCAGGCTTGCCGCCGGACTGTCCGGTTCCGGTGTGAACTGTGAGAGGCAGTTGAACGGCTTGTTGAAGGCGAGCAGGGTCATGCCGAACGCACGAGCGGGGCGTCCCAGGCCTCCCAGCGCTCGATCTGCGCGGGGTCGGCGCCGGCGGCCTCGAGCAGGCCGACCAGCGCGGGGCGATCGATGCCCTGCCACGGCTGTGGGGTATGGGCCAGCGGCAGGTCGCAGACGATCTCGGTCAGCCGCCGCGACAGGCGCACCTGTGCCTCGTGCTCGGCGAGCAGGCGCTGGGCGCGGGGCGCGCCGCGGAATTTCATCCCGTAGACCGCCGAGAGATTCTCGTAGATGCCGTCGATGCAGCCGTGCTTTCGCAGCAGACGCGCGGCGGTGCGCGGGCCGATGCCCGGCACGCCGGGGATGTTGTCGGCCACGTCGCCGGTCAGCGCGAGCCAGTCGGCGATCTGCGCCGGGCGCACGCCGAAACGCCGCTCGACGTCACCGTAGGCCATCACCGAGCCGCGCATGGGGTTGTACCAGCGGTCGTCCGGGCCCAGCAGCTGGGCGAGATCCTTGTCGCCGGTAACGATGGTCACCGCCCGCTCGCGGCTGCGCAGCCGGCCGACCAGCGTGCCGATCACATCGTCGGCTTCGAAGCCGGCGTGATCCAGCGCGCCGAAACCGGCCGCGGCCGCCAACTCTCGACAGCGCGGGAACTGCTCGGTGAGGTCGACCGGGTGCGGCGGACGATGCCCCTTGTAGTCGGGATAGATCGCCTGGCGATGGCCGCGGCCACAGGGGGCGTCGAAGATCGCGGCGATGATCGGTGCCGGCTGGTTGGGCAGCCAGGTCGACTCGAGCAGCGACAGCAGGTAGTCAGCAAAGCCCAACACGGCGTTGACCGGCCGGCCGGCGCGATCGGTGCGCCCCTTATCGTAGACATGCCATGCCCGCCAGATCTGGGCGTGGGCATCGATCAGCCAGGCGCGTGACTGGGTCATCAGGCCCCCGGCATCGGATGCGGACGGTAGGTCGTGCGGGCCACGCCGTCGGCCTCGGCCGCCTTGGCCACGGCCGCCGGCAGGCGCTCGATCAGGCGCGGATCGAACGGCTTGGGCAGGATGTACTCGGGACCGAAGGCCATTACATCGAGATCGTAGGCCTTGAGCACCGACTCGGGCACGGCCTCGCGGGCGAGCCCGGCCAGCGCCTCGACGCAGGCAATCTTCATGTTGGCCGTGATCCGCCGGGCGCGGCAATCGAGCGCGCCGCGGAAGATGAACGGGAAGGCCAGCACGTTGTTGACCTGGTTGGGGTAGTCGCTGCGCCCGGTGGCCATGATCAGATCGTCGCGCACTTGGTGGGCAAGCTCGGGCAGGATCTCCGGGTCCGGGTTGGCCAGGGCGAACACCACCGGCCTTTCGGCCATGCTGGCGAGCATCTCCTCGCTCAGCAGGTTGGGCGCCGACAGGCCGACGAAGGCATCGGCACCCACGAGTGCCTCGGCGAGCGTGCGCGCCTCGGTGGTCGCGGCGAGACGGCGGTGGTGCTCGGGCAGGTCGTCGAGCCCTTCGTGGAGCACGCCGACGCGATCGACCACCAGCAGGTTCTCGCGCTTGAGGCCCATATCGAGCAGCAGGTTGAGGGTGGCCGTGCCGGCCGCACCGGCGCCGACCAGCACTAGCCTGGCCTGATCAAGGCGCTTGCCCTGCAGGCGCAGGGCGTTGATCAACCCAGCGGCAATGATGATCGCCGTGCCGTGCTGGTCGTCGTGGAAGACGGGGATGTCCATCGCCTCGCTTAGTGCGGCCTCGATATCGAAGCAGCGCGGCGCGCTGATGTCCTCGAGGTTGATGCCGCCGAAGGACGGTTCGAGCCGACGGACCGTGTCAATGAAGGCCTGCGGAGTTTCCGCCTCGACCTCCAGATCGACCACGTCGATATCGGCGAAGCGCTTGAACAGTACGCCCTTGCCTTCCATCACCGGCTTGGAGGCCAGCGGACCGAGATCGCCCAGCCCCAGGATCGCCGAACCGTCGGAGATCACCGCCACCAGGTTGCCCCGGGCGGTGTACTGCCAGGCGGCGTCGGGATCGGCGGCGATGGCGCGTACCGGCTCGGCCACGCCCGGCGAGTAGGCCAGTGCCAAGTCACGCGCCGTCTCGGTGGGCTTGGTGATCGCCGTGGCGATCTTCCCCGGCTTCGGCTTGGCGTGGTAATCAAGCGCTTCGACGCGCCGTTGTTCGGCATCGGGACGTTGGGTCATGGGGACCTGGGCAGTGTAGGTGCGGGCGCCTATCTTATCAGCGCCCGCCGGGCGCGTCAGGGCGACCGACCCCGGCATCCACGCGGTATGATGCGCGCATGTCCACGTCAATCCGCTCGCTGGCCTCCCGACAGCTCACCACCGCTCTCCTGCTGGGCGCGTTATTGCTGATCGCGTGGCTGGCATGGGGCACCCCGTCGTCCGACGATGGCGCCCAGCGGGTGATGTGGCTGGGCGGCGAACGCTTCGAGATCGAACTGGCGACCACCCCGTCGAGCCGCCTGCGGGGGCTAATGCACCGCCCGTCCCTGGCAAGCAATCAGGGTATGCTGTTCATCTACCCCGACGAGGCGCCGCGCTCGTTCTGGATGAAGAACGTCTCGTTTGCCATCGACATCCTCTACCTCGATGCAGACTGGCGTCTGGTCCACCGACACGAGGCGGTGCCACCCTGCCGCAGCGATCCCTGCCCGGGCTACCCGAGCCACGACGCGGCGCGCTACGTGTTGGAACTGCCCGCCGGCACGGCAAGCCGCCTATCACTGGAGCCAGGCAGCCGGATCGATCCCCCCGTTGCCACTGGCGCCACCAAGAAAAAGGCCCCGGACTGAGCCGAGGCCTTCGCCATCGCAACCTAAATCGCGATTTATTGCTGTGCGGGCAGGATCAGGATCTCTACCCGGCGGTTCTGCGCGCGACCCTGAGCCGTGTCGTTGGTCGCGATCGGGCGGCTGAAGCCGTAACCGACAGGTTGCAGACGGCCGGCTTCCACCCCGGAACGGGCCAGGTAGCTGGTCACGCTCTCGGCACGGTTGAGCGACAGATTCTGATTGTAGCTGGCCGAGCCGGTCGAGTCGGTATGCCCCTCCACGCGCACCACGGTGTTCGGATACTGCTGGATCGAGCGGGCCAGCTGATCGAGCGCGCTGCGGAACTGCGGCTTGACGTCGGCACTATTGGTGTCGAACGTGATCGACTCGGGCGCCTGCAGGCGGATTGTGTCGCCCTGGCGCTGCACGTCCACGCCGGTCCCCTGCATCTCTTGGCGCAGCTCGCGTTCCTGCTGGTCCATCTGGCGACCGACCAGCCCGCCGACCGTGGCGCCGACAGCGGCACCGATCAGCGTGCCGCCGGTCTTGTTGCCCGAACCGGCGATCACGTTACCGAGAAGCGCACCAGCGCCGGCTCCGACGGTTGCACCCGTCGTGGTCTTGCGATTCTCGCCGGTATAGGGGTTTTGCGCACAGCCAGCCACGATCAGCGCACTGGCGGCAAACGCGATCAACGTCATGGATTTCATGTTCATCACTCCTTGGAAAACGTCCGGTGGCGGGCGGTCACTAAAACCGCTCCCGCCACAACTGAATGTATCACGTGGCCTTGCTGGACCAATTGGCGGACATCAAACGCCCGATATGACTTCCCGAAACGTGGGCACGTTCCCGGTTTAATCGAGGCGAAAAACGCTAAATCACTTTCACCTGATGATAGTGCATTCGCGCAAGGCCGACAGAAGTTTGTCGACCTCGGCCGGCTCGTGGGCGGCACTGAGAGTGACCCGCAACCGCGAACTGCCCGACGGCACCGTCGGTGGGCGAATCGCGGGCACCAGCAGACCCATCGCATCCAGTTGTTCGGCCATGGCCAGCGCCCGATCAGCCTCGCCTACCTGAATCGGCTGGATGGGCGTCGTCGAAGGCGCCAGCTCGAAGTCCTCCAGGTTGGCGACGCCCTCGCGGAAACGGACCACCAGATCGACCAAGTGATCGCGGCGCCAGCCCTCCTCGCGCAAGATCACCAACGCGGCGCGCGAGGCCTCGGCCAATGCCGGTGGCTGCGCAGTAGTAAAAAGGTAGGTGCGCGCCCGCTGCAGCAATACCGCCAGCGGCTCGGCGGCACCGGCAACAAAGGCGCCGGCGGTGCCGAAGGCCTTGCCTAGCGTACCCACGCGCAGCACCCGTTCGCCGGGAACCAGGCCGGCCGCCTCGAAGCTGCCGCGGCCGGCGTCACCCATCACGCCGAAGGCATGCGCCTCGTCGACCACCAGCCAGGCATCGTATCGCTCCGCCAGCTCGACCAGTTCGGCCAGCGGGGCGATGTCGCCGTCCATGGAAAACACGCCATCAGTGAGGACCATGCGCTCACCCCGAGCGCGCTCGAGCCGCCGCTCCAGATCGTCGAGGTCGTTGTGGCGATAGCGTGACAGGCTCGCGCCGGACAGTTGCGCGGCGTCGACCAGCGAGGCGTGATTGAGCCGATCGGCGATCACGGTGTCGCCACGCCCCACGAGCGCGCCGACCACGCCGAGGTTCGCCATGTAGCCGGTGGAAAACAGCCGCACCGAGTCGACTTCGAGCCAGCTGGCCAGCTCCGCCTCCAGGCGTTCGTGGGGCTCGAAATGACCGTTGATCAGATGCGCGGAGCCCGCACCCACACCGTAGCGATCGATGCCCTCGTGCATGGCCACCGCCAGCCGCGGGTCGTTGGCCAGGCCGAGGTAATCGTTGCTGCAGAAGGCGAGCCGCTCGCACCCGTCGATCCGCATGTGCGGACCCTGCGGCGAGTCGGCCACCGTCAATCGGCGGATCAACCCCGCCGCGGCGCGCTCGTCGAGCCACTGTGTCCAGTCATGCTTTGTGATAGCGTCATCCTCACCGTCAATCAGGCGCCGACCGACGTGGTCCGCGCATCCCGAGGCTCGCCCGCATGCGTCTGCCGGTCAACATCTTCCTGTGGACATTCACCGCCACCCTCGTGCCGCTGGTCTTGCTGGTGTGGGGCGTGACCAGTTACAGCGAGCAGCGCTTCCAGAAGGAAGTCAGCCGGGAGATCGACGAGAACATCGACTCGCTGATCGGCGAGATGAGCAACCGCATGCGCTACGAGCGCGAGGTGGTCGAGGGCATCGGTCAGTCGCAGGAAATCCAGACGATGCTCAATGCCCTGATGGCATCCTCGCTGGGCATCCGGCATCCCGAGCTGACCTCGATGCGGATCAATGCCAACCGCTTTCTGGCCGGCCTGCAGCGCACCGTGCCGGGCCTGGGCAGTATCCGCATTCTCGACGCGGCCGGCAATACGGTGATCAAGGTCACCCTCGGCCGGGTCTCATCCCCGTCATTCGACAGCTTCGGCCAAGTCAACTACGTCGAGGAGGAGTTCGACAACGACGGCTTTCTTAGCCGGCTCGAAGGGCTTCCCTCCGACCAGATCAGCTTCATGACGCTGCCGCTGGCCTTCAGTGACGCCCTGCCCGACCGCGAGCCCAGCACCCTGTACGCCGTGCGGCCGCTGCGCAATGTGGACGACCGTACCGCCGGCTACGTGGTGGTCAACACCTTCGGCGAGCAGCTCGACCAGATCCTGTCCTTCTCCCCCCGTCCCCGCGACGGTCAGGTGATGATCATCGAGCACAACCCCGGCACGGCGGCACGCGACGGATTGCTGCTGTTCGACGACCAGCGCGGCATCGGCTTTACCAGCCCGTTCGAGGACGGCACCGTCAGCGAGCCGCCCGATGCCCAGCAGATCGACGGCGGCCTGTTCTGGCAAACCGCCGTGGCGCAGTCGAACGGCTCGTACCAAAGCCGGAACGGCGACACCCGCTATTACTTCCAGGAGTACCACCCCTACCCGCAAAGCCTCACCTCCTGGTTCGTGGCCTTCAAGCTGCCGTCGGAGATCACCACCGCACCGTTTCGCGACATCCGGCTGAGCCTGTTCGGATTTGGTCTGCTGGCCCTGGTAATGAGCCTGCTGCTCGCCGGGCTCGGCGCGAAATACTTCTCTCGGCCGATCATCCGCCTATCCGAGAATCTCAAGCATTTCGCCGACGGCGATCGCGACCGCCCCATTCCGCTGGACTCGCGCACCACCGAGGTCCATGACCTGCAGGCCTCGTTCCACTATCTGACCACCCAACTCGGCGAAGAAGCGCGGCGACGCGACCGCGCCGAGAAGAAGGCCCTGCAGCAGGCCAAGCTGGCCTCGATCGGCGAGATGGCCGCCGGCATCGGCCACGAGATCAACAACCCGCTCAACAACATCCTGACGCTCACGCGCCTGATCGAGCGGCAGATCCCCGCGGAGGACCCCGCCACGCGGGAGGATATTCGCGACCTGCGTGCCGAGGCGCTGCGTGCCAGTCGTATCGTGCGCGGGGTGATGAACTTCGCCCGTCAGCTCCCACCCGAGCACCAGACCATCGCCGTGGCCGAATGGCTCGAGGAAGTGATCGACCGCATGGAGCCGGAGGCCATGGAGGCCGACGTGCACCTAGCCCTGCTCAGCGCCACCGCACGCTGCGAGGCGGAATTCGACCCCGGCCAGATGGAACAGGTGGTCGCCAACCTGGTGCGCAACGCCATCCACGCCAGCCCCGCCGGGGGACATATACTGATCCAGGCCGAGTGTCTCGAGGAAGCGGTCCGGATCGAGATCCGCGACGAGGGCAATGGCCTGCCGTCGGAAGTGATCGAGCAGATCTTCGATCCGTTCTTCACCACCAAGGCGGTCGATCGTGGCACGGGCCTGGGGCTCTCGATAAGCCTCGGGATCGTGCAATATCACGGCGGCGAACTGACATTGGAAAACCGGTGCGACGTGGAAGAGCCCGACGCCACCGGCGTACTCGCACGCATCGTCCTGCCACGCCACAAGACGCGGCCAAGTATCGCCCGCCCATCGCAAACCTCCAGGCAACCGAACCCGACGCCATGACGACATCCCGGTCCAGCGACAATCCGCCGGTCATCGCCTTCGTCGACGACGACGAACGCGCCTCGGACCTTTTCTCCCGCTTCGCCCGCACCGAGGGGCTTACGGTCCACGGCTTCCAGTCGGTCGAGTCCGCGCAGTCGTGGCTGGTCGACAACCCGGTCGATCTGGTCATATCCGATCTCAAGATGCCGGGCATGAACGGCCTGGACTTCCTGGAATGGCTGCGCGGCGAATGGCCGGAGCTGCCGGTGATCCTGATCACCGGCTACTCGACCATCGACAATGCCATCCAGGCCCTGCGCCTGGGCGCCAGCGACTTCGTCAAGAAGCCCTACGACCCCGAGGAACTGATCGAGCTGGTGCGCCGGCTGCTGGAGCAGGGAGCCGCACCACCGCCCGCGGCAGTCGACCCGGGCCAACGCACGATGCTGGGCGAGTCGAAGGCGATCGAGGCGGTCTACCAGATCATCGACAAGATCCGCGACGTGCGCATCAACGTCATGATCGAGGGCGAATCGGGGTCGGGCAAGGAATTGGCCGCGCGCGCGACCCACGAGCGCTCCGACTTTGCCGGCACGCCCTACATCGTGATCGACTGCGGCGCGCTGACCGACACCCTGCTGGAGAACGAGCTCTTCGGCCACGAGAAGGGCGCCTTCACCGGGGCAAACACCACCAAGACCGGCCTGCTGGAAGTCGCCAGTGGCGGCACGGTCTTTCTCGACGAGATCGGCAACATCTCCGATGCGATGCAGGTCAAGCTGCTGCGCGTGGTCCAGGAACAGGAGATCACCCGCGTCGGCGGGGTACAGACGATTCCCATCGACGTGCGTTTCATCGTGGCGAGCAACCGCAACCTCGCCGAGATGGTGCGGGAAGGCACCTTCCGTCATGACCTCTATCACCGGCTCAACGTGGTGCGTCTTCACATGCCTCCACTGCGCGAACGCCACGAGGACATTCCGTCGCTGGCCCAGCACTTCATCGACGAGTTCGCCGGCCGCTTCCGCCGCCCGGCCCGGCGCCTGAGCGAGCGTGCTCGACAGGCGATTCTCGAGCACCCGTGGCCCGGCAACGTCCGGGAACTCAAGAACGCCATCGAACGGGCGGTGGCACTCTCCGACAGCGAGGAAATCGAGCTCGAGCTGGCCGGCGAGGAACCCGCACCGCCTGCCGACCACGCGGCAGCCAGCGCCATCGACGCCGACCATCCGACCCTCGACGAACTCGAGCGGCGCTATATCGAAAAGACGCTGGCCTACGCCGAGGGCAACCGTGAGAAGACGGCCAACATCCTTGGCATCAACAAGTCGACGCTGTGGCGCAAGCTGCAGAATTACGAAAAGCAGTGACGGGAAGGGATTCGCCCCGGTCGTTCGGGCACTTATGTCAGGCAATGATTGCAACGCCCCGGCGTCGCGCATTGCATATTGCAACTTGCAATCATCACCCCACCCCACCAAAACTCATTGTTTATCAATGCCTTACCAACTTGGCACGGGCCATGCGTAACAGAGGGCGTGGACACCCACACATTAACGAGGAGTTAAGATATGCAAACCAAGCGTCGCGTATTTCTGAAAGGCGGCCTCGCCGCCAGTGCTGCTGGTCTGGCCGTCGGTGCCGGCCTGCTTTCCCCGCGTGCGGTTCTGGCCGAAGGCCATTCCTCCGAGTGGCCGGAGTCGGCATTCGGGGCAACCAGCATGGATGATGCCATGAACGACTACTTCGGCATGACTGACGTCTCCGATTCCGACGAGATCACCGTCAAGGCCCCGGACATCGCCGAGAACGGCGCCGTCGTGCCGGTCACCGTCGAGTCCGCCATTGCCGACTCCAGCAAAGTTGCAATCTTCGTTTCGAAGAACCCGGAACCGCTGATCGCTTCCTTTGACCTGTCCGGCGCCAACCCGTTCGTCTCTACCCGTATCCGTATGGGCGAGACCGACGACGTCACCGGCGTAGTGAGCGCAGGCGGCAAGCTCTACAAGGCGGGCAAGGAAGTCAAGGTAACCATCGGTGGCTGCGGCGGCTAATCAGCCTCTGAATTGCAAGTCATTGATCAAAGACAGATAACCCAAGAGGTATAGATTATGTCTACTATCCGCATGCGCATTTCCCCGGCTGGCGACGTTCTGGACGTGAAGGCCCTGATCCGTCACCCGATGGAATCCGGCAACCGCGAAGATAAGTCCACCGGCGAGAAGATCCCGGCGAACTACATCCAGAAGCTGATGGTCCAGGTAAACGGTGAAGAGGTGATGGACGGCAACCTGTCCACCGCCGTCTCCAAAAACCCCTACCTGAACATCAAGATTCCGGGCAAGAAGGGTGACGAAGTCACTATTTCCTACGACACCAACAATGGTGAGACCGACGAGGCGACCCAGGCTGCCTAAGGCAGACTGAGCCTCCGAGAAGAGTAGGCCCGCCTATCGGCGGGCCTTTTTCGTGGCTGGCGTTTTTATCCAAGCGGCTTTTCCAAGCGTCCCGATCTAGCCCGCCCGAGCCTCCAGCAAGAAGGTCACCGGTCCGTCGTTGACCAGTTCCACCTGCATGTCCGCGCCGAAACGCCCGGTCGCCACTACCCCGCCGTGCTGGCGCTCGAGGGCCTCGACAAAGCGATCGAAGAGCACCTCGGCCTCGCGGGGATCCGCCGCCGGGGTAAAGCTGGGCCGGTTGCCACGCCGGGTGTCGGCCGCCAGGGTGAATTGCGGCACCGCCAGCACCCCGCCGCCGGCCTGGCCTACCGAACGATTCATGCGCCCGGCCTCGTCGGGAAACACCCGATAATTGAGCACCCGCTCGGCCAGTCGCTCGGCCTGGGCCGGCGCGTCGCCGCAACCGACCCCGACCAGGCACACCAACCCCGGCCCGATCTCACCGACCACCTCGTCATCCAACCGCACCGCACCACGCCGGGCCCGCTGGATAAGCGCGATCATGCGCCCCCCTGGTCGGCGAAGCGATCGGTAGCGCGCACCAGCGCATCGACGATACCCACCTCGCTCGCGGCATGACCGGCATCGTCGATCACCTCGAAGCTCGCGCTGGGCCAGCGCTCGTGCAGGGCGAATGCCTGATCGATGGGACAGACCATGTCGTAGCGACCGTGGACGATATGGCCCGGGATATCGGCAAGCCTGTCCATTCCATGGAGCAGAGGCCGATCGAGAAACGCATCGTTCATGAAGTAGTGGTTCTCGATCCGGGCGATCGACAAAGCGTGGTGGGCGTCGGCGAAGTAGTCGACCACCTCGGGCTCGGGCCGCAACGTGGCGCAACGTCCTTCCCAGACCGACCACGCCCGGGCGGCGTGATACCGGGCGATCTGGTCCTCGCCATTGAGTCGGCGGTGGTAGGCCGCGACCAGGTCGTCACGCTCTTCGAGGGGGATCGACTCGAGGTAATCGCCCCAGTAATCGGGAAACACGTGCGAGGCGCCATCCTGGTAGAACCAGTGGATATCCTGTCGCCGACAGAGAAATACGCCCCTCAGGATCAGGCCACTGATCCGCTCGGGATGGGCCTGGGCATACGCCATCGCCAAGGTCGAGCCCCAGGAGCCACCGAAGACCAGCCAGCGGTCGATCTCCAGTGTCTCGCGCAGCAGTTCGAGATCGGCGATCAGATCCGCGGTGGTGTTCGCCTCCAGACAGGCGTGCGGCGTCGAGCGACCCGCCCCGCGCTGGTCCGGCAGGACGATGCGGTAGCGGTCGGGATCGAAGAACCGACGATGCATCGGGGTACAACCGGCCCCCGGCCCGCCGTGCAGGAACAGCACCGGCAGGCCGGACAGCCGTCCGCATTCCTCGACATGCATGACATGGCCGTCGCCGACCGGCAGGCTGTGATTGACTAGGGGGTCGATCAGTGGATAGAGCGTGCGCATGCGGACTGACCTCGATTGGATGCGGGGACGGGGAGACGATTCGAACAGTCTAACGCCATCGACAGGGTGCCTCGTCAACGGGCAGACGGGCATTCGAATGCCCGGGCGCGGTGCAGGCCGGGTGCCCGCGGAGTGGCATCGGATCCCTACAGGCCCTCCTGCACGGGCCCACGCCGCGTGGTGTGGTTATTGCTTCCCCTGAACAGTGCCGCCACCGGAGAGACCCATGTCACAACGCGAGCAAATGCAACGCCTGGTCGAACTCAAGCGCGCCCTGGAAAAGGATATGGGCATCAGTGTCGACATGAGCCGTTACGGGGTCGAACAGCGTCTACTGCGCCTCGCGCGGGCCAGCGACGCCCCGGAGGTGCGTGCCCTTGCCGCGGCCCTGGAAAACGCCGCGACCGAGACCCAGTCTGGGGCAACCACCGGGGCATCCTCTCGGGCCGGTTCGAAGACCGAGAACCACAACCCCGAACGACGCATCCGCGGCTACTATCGCGGCCGCCCCGTCTACGACGAATAGCCCGCGCGATCAGGCGAGGTCGCGGCTGGATCACGACTGGTAAGATGGCCGTCTACCATCAACGACTCCATTGAGCCGTCCCATGCCCGTTACCCTCAAGAACGATCCAGTCGATATCGCGAACACGCCCGACACGCGCTGGGCCGCCCCAGGGCGTGGCCTGCAGAAACAGGTCGCCCGCGCCGTGATGCACTACCAGATGCTGCACCACGGCGACCGGGTATTGCTGGGCCTATCCGGCGGCAAGGACTCGCTCTCATTGCTGCACATCCTGCGGCATGTCCAGCGCCGCGCCCCGATCGATTTCGAGATCGCGGCGGTCACCATCGACCCGATGGTGCCCGGCTTCGACCCCGGCCCGTTGAGTGGCTATCTGGAATCACTGGGCGTGCGCCACTTCCGGGTGCAGGAGGACATCATCGCGCTGGCCGACGACCACATGAGCGGCGACTCCTACTGCTCGTTCTGCTCGAGGCTCAAACGCGGGCTGATCTATCGCCTCGCGCGCGAGGAGGGTTTCAACGTGCTGGCACTGGCGCAGCATCTCGACGATCTGGCCGAGAGCTTCCTGATGAGCGCGTTTCACGGCGGCAAGCTCAACACCATGAAGGCGCACTACCTCAACGACGCCGGTGATGTGCGCATCATCCGCCCGCTGGTGGACGTGCGCGAATCCGCCCTGATCGAC
>JBHEOB010000007.1:0-114 GCA_046261775.1 Guyparkeria sp. | reverse complement strand
GCCGGTGATCAACGACAACTGCCCCGCCTGCTTCGCCATGCCCACCCAGCGCGAGCACTTCAAGCAACTGCTGAGAGCCGAGGAACAGGGCAACGGCCAGCTGTTCCACTCACT
>JBHEOB010000006.1:517-45587 GCA_046261775.1 Guyparkeria sp. | reverse complement strand
ACGTAGTTGCGCATCGCCGCCTGACCGTTCTCGGCCATCGCCATTTCCGGGCGATGCGCCAGGGCGCGGTCGGCCAGTTCGGCCAGTTCGGCTGCCGGCAGGTCTACCGGTGAGATAGCCGACTCGGCCACCTCGATGCTTGCATCGATCGGTACGCCGATGATGGTCTTGAGTCCGTCTATCGCGATCGACTCGACACTGCCGGCCTCGGCCAGGTAACGATCCAGCTGCGCGACGCCGCTCTCCAGCGCGTATAACTCGCTCATCGGCACCTCGCCGGCCTCGGCGTCCTCGCGCATGTCGTCGCGGGCGCGAGCGACCTGACGTTTGACGCCCTCGAGCATCTGGCGCGTGTCGCGGGCAGCGAGATAGCCCCAGTAGGCACGACGCACGGTCAGCCAGGTCTCACCCCTTGCCAAGGCGACCTCGGAGGCCTTGACGTCACGGTTGAGTCGCGCGGCATCACCGTAGTTTTCCAGCTTGCCGAAAGTATACAGCGGCTGGATGATTGACGCGCTCAGCCCGCCGGTGATGGTAAAGCCCTCGTCGAGCTCGTTGCCATCGTCGCGCAGCGTGCAACCCTCCTCTTTCGAGCAGCTATTGGTGCCGTTGGTGAAGATGCCGTCCTCGGCCTTTGGCGCCACCCCGGCGAACAGGTTGGCGGAGACCCGCGGACCGCCCTCGCCCTCGACCCGCTCGATCAATGCCTGCGCACGCGCGACATTAGCGCGCTGCTCTTCGATCCGCGGGTCGGCATGCAGGGCCATCTTGGTGGCCTGTTCCAGGGTGATCGGCTCGCCCGGCACCACCTCAGCCCGGACCGGCGCGCTGATCATGGCGACCACGGCGGCCACCACCAGCAGCGCGCCAACCTGACTGTTGATTCCGTTTCGCTTCATCATTCTTTTGCCTTGTCGAACAGGAACTTGGACACCACGCTTTCGAGTATGATCGCCGATTGGGTCATCGTGATCCGATCACCATCCTCAAGCGATTCGAGTGCCCCGCCGGGAGAGATCTCGACGTATTGCGATCCCAGCAGGCCCGCAGTGTAGATGTTGGCGAAGGAGTCCGTCGGCAGATTGTCGTACTTGTCGTCGATCACCATCCGCACCTCGGCCTGGAAGGTCTCGGGGTGAATCTCGATTGAATCCACCCGGCCAATGGTCAGGCCAGCCAGCTTGACCGGTGACTGTGCCGTGAGGCCGCCGACGTTATCGAATCGCGCCGTGATCTCGTAGCCCGCCATCCGGCTGGCGCCGAAATTGCTCCATTGCAGCGCCATCACCATCAGCGCGGCGATCCCGGCGAGGACGAACAACCCCACCACCAGTTCGACTCCTCGTTGCACATTCATTCCGTCACGTCCCAAACATGAAAGCCGTCATTACAAAATCCAGCCCCAGCACGGCAAGCGAGCTCAAGACCACCGTCTGTGTCGTCGCCCTGGCCATGCCACTGGCCGTCGGTTCGGCCCGGTGCCCTTCGTAGACCGAGATCAGGGCAATCACCGCACCGAAGGCCACCGACTTGATCGCCCCGCTGCCGACGTCATCCCAGGCCTCCATCTGCTCGCTGATCTGGCCCCAGTAGGATGACTGGTCCACGCCGAGAACCACCACCCCGATCAGATAGCCACCCACGATGCCTACCAGCGAGAACAGCGCAGCCAGCAGGGGCACCGAGATCATCGCCCCCCAGAAACGGGGACCGATCACCCGGCGCATCGGGTCGACCGCCATCATCTCCAGGGCGGCGAGCTGTTCGGTCGTCTTCATCAGTGCGATCTCGGCGGTGATCGCCGAGCCGGCACGACCCGCGAACAGCAACGCCGCCACCACCGGACCAAGTTCGCGCACCAACGAGAGCGCCACCATTACCCCAAGCGACTCGCTGGCGTTAAAGTTCGCCAGGATGTTGTAACCCTGCAGCCCCAGCACCAGACCGACGAACCCGCCAGCAACGAGGATGATCACCAGCGAGAGCACGCCGGCGGCGTAGACCTGCTGCAGCACGTCACGCGGGCGCGACCAGGTAGGGATCAACACCCAAGCCAGCTCGACGGCGAACAGCGCCATCGAGCCCGCGTGCTGCACCCCGCCGATGAACATCCGACCGAGCCGAGCGATCGCATCCACGAGCGCGTTCATCGATCACCCCCGAGGCCGAGATCCGCCGCCAGCGGGGCTGCCTCTTCCGCGGCATTGAGCGGGCCGTCGGCCGACCCGTCGAGAAACTGCGCCAGCGCCGGCTCGTGCTCGCGCTGGGCGTGCACCTCGTCCGGAGTCCCCTGGCCGATGACTTGTCCGCCAGCGATCACGATCACGTGATCGGCGATGCTCAGCGCTTCCTTGACGTCATGCGTGACGACGATACTGGTGAGACCGAGCGCATCGTTGAGTCGCCGGATCAGTCGCAGCAGCACGCCCATGCTGACCGGGTCCTGTCCGGCGAACGGCTCGTCGTAAAGCATGACCTCCGGGTCGAGCGCCATCGCCCGCGCCAGTGCCGCCCGGCGTGCCATCCCGCCGGAAAGCTCGGCCGGGTACTTTTCGCGGGCCGAACGCAGACCGACCGCCTCGAGCTTGAACAGCACGATCCGCTGGATCAGGGCCTCGTCTAGATGCGAGTGCGCCCGCAACGGAAAGGCGACATTCTCGCCCACGGTCAGGTCCGTGAACAATGCACCATTCTGGAACAGCACGCCCATGCGCCTTCGCAGCGCATAAAGCGCCTTGCGACGGGCCTTGGCCACCTCGATGCCGTCGACGAGCACCTGTCCGCCGGACGGACGCACCTGACCGCCGATCAGGCGCAACAGGGTGGTCTTGCCGGTACCCGACGGCCCGAGCACCGCCGTGACCTCGCCACGATCGAAACGCATGTCGACCCCGTCGAAGATCACCTGATCACCGCGAGAGAAGCGCACCCCGGCCAGCTTAATCATGCCGTTGTTCGTGCGTGACTCACTCACCGCCCCATCAACTCCAGCAGCGTGCGCAACCGGTCGACGGTGGCGGTGGATGCCGGCTCGCCATCGACGAACAAGGCGGCTCCGGCGGGCGCCTGGTCGAGGAAGGCCGCCAGCCAGGCATGCAGGTCGGCCGGCTGGTCGCTGGCCGGCACCAGACCCACCACCGCCGGCGCCGTGGCAGCATCGGGGCGCCAAAGCGGCGTATCCTCGTCCAGGCGGACCACGACATGCTGACTGGCATCCACCCGGGCCTGCCAGGCAGGCGACCAGGCCGCGTCCTCGACCACCACGAACACCTCGTTGGGCGAATCATCCAGCTCGGCAAGCACCGTCTCGACATCCGGGTCGTCTGCGCCCACCCAAAGGGCGTCGTGCTCGTTTAGCAGAAAGGCCACACGCCATTCGGCCGGCATCTCGCGATCGAAAAAACTCGATTCGAGAGACGGCGAACGCCGCTGACGCAGACCCAGATGCAATGATTTCATCGTGATTGATCACCTCGAAAGATCGATCGCCCGAAGCGAGCCGGGCGAGCCGTCACCCGTCGGACCCTCAGGCGCGATATCCCACCCATACCGACGGGCGTCGCATGATACACGGCCCTCAGCCCTCGATCTCGCGCACCAGACGAAAACCCAGGTTCAGGTCGAACTCGTCCTGGTGACGGCGTGCCCGTGAACCGCTTCGACACGCACCGGGCGGGTCGAACCAGGAACCGCCGCGCACCGGACGCAGTTGGCGGTATTTCCGGTCGATACTCCGATAGGCTTGGTCACCGGGGCGCGGCCCGCTGGCGTAGGCATCACGCCAGTGATCCTGGGTGAACTCCTGCAAATTGCCGTGCATCTCGAACAGCCCCCACGCATTGGGCGGCAGGCTACCCACCGGCACCGGCTTGCCCAGGCCACAGAGAAACCACCCGCGGGTGCAATGCAGCCCGCCAGCGCAATTGACCTCCTCCCGACGAATCCGATCGCCGAAGCAAAACATGGTATCCGTGCCGGCGCGGGCGGCGTACTCCCACTCGGCCTCGGTGGGCAATCGGTAGGTCCGCCCGGTCACCTCGCCGAGCCAGTCGGCATAGGCCTCGGCGTCGCGAGCCGACACGTTGTACATTGGAAACTCGGGATTTTTCCAGCTGTATGGCCGCGGCCGGCGGTGGCCGGTTGCCTCCAGAAAGGCAAAATACTCGCGCCGTCGGATCGCTCCCCGGGTAATGGCGAAGGCCCGCTCGAAATGCACCTGATGACGCGGTTGCTCGCATTCGCGGGCGAGGCGCTCATTCGCCCGACTGCCCATCCAGCACCCACCGGGCGGAATCAATGCCAGCTCCGGCGCCGGTTCACCGCCGGCGTCATGGTCCTGGAAAAAGATCTCCAGCCCATGGTCTCGTGCCGACTCGCGCTGTCGCTCGATCACCGCGTCGACGGGATCGGTTTCAATGGCCGTGGCTACCGGCTGCATTGGCTTACCTCCAGAACAGGAACTTCCCATTTTGTGACCAGCGTAGACGACCCGCTCGACAAGACGCGACGCGCCTGCAGCGGGCCTGCTCGCATCGGACTGATATACTCCGAGACCTGAAATTTTAGCACGCCAACCGGATACCCCATGGAGCCCAACGCCCTGCATCCCGACAACCTGCTGCGCATGGCCCGCGAGGTGATCGACATCGAGCGCGAGGCGATCAACGCCCTGCCCGCACGACTCGACCAGGCCTTCGTCGATGCCTGTCGCCTGATGATCGGCTGCGACGGCCGCGTCATCGTCACCGGCATGGGCAAATCGGGCCATATCGGCGGCAAGATCGCCGCCACGCTGGCAAGCACCGGCACCCCCGCCTTCTTCGTCCACCCGGGCGAGGCCAGCCACGGCGACCTGGGCATGATCACCGACCGCGACGTGGTCATCGCCCTGTCGAATTCCGGCGAGACCGGCGAGATGCTGGCCATACTGCCGGTGATCAAGCGTCTCGGCGTAGGCCTGATCGCCATGACCGGCCGCCCCGACTCGACGCTCGCCCAGTCGGCCGACGTTCATCTGAACGTCGGCGTCGACCGCGAGGCCTGCCCACTCAATCTCGCGCCCACCGCTAGCACCACCGCCACCCTGGTGATGGGCGATGCCTTGGCCGTGGCCCTGTTGGATGCCCGCGGCTTTCAGCCGGAGGATTTCGCCCTCTCCCACCCGGGCGGTTCGCTTGGTCGACGTCTGTTGCTACACGTGCGCGACGTCATGCACACCGGCGAGCATTTGCCGCGCGTCGGCCCGACGCAGACCGTCAAGCAGGCCCTGCTGGTAATGTCCTCTGGTGGGCTCGGCATGGCGGCGATCGTCGACGAGGACGATCGGCTGCTGGGGCTGTTCACCGACGGCGACCTGCGGCGTCTACTCGACCGCAACGATTTCGATCTCGACTGTCCGATCGAGCGGGTGATGACCCCCAATCCGCGCACCTGCCCCGCCAATGTTCTGGCCGCCGAGGCGATGGCAATGATGGAGCGCGACAAGATCAACGGCCTGCTGATCGTCGACGAGGACACACGACTGGTGGGTGCGCTCAACATGCACGACCTGCTGCGAGCGGGGGTGGCGTGATGGGCCGTGGCGATACGACATGGATCGAACGGGCCCGCCGGGTCCGACTGCTAGTGCTCGACGTCGATGGCGTGATGACCGATGGCCGCCTGCACCTGACCGAGAACGGCGAAGAGCACAAGATCTTTCACAGCCGGGACGGCCACGGCATCAAGCTGATACAGGAGCTGGGCGTCGACGTCGCGATCATCACGGGACGCTCCTCGTCGGCAGTCAGTCGGCGGGCCAAGTCCCTGGGCATCCAGCACGTCGTCCTCGGCGCCACCGACAAGGGCCAGGCGATCGAGGAACTGGCTCAACTACTCGAGATCGGCCTCGAGGAGATCGCGGCAATGGGCGATGACGTTCTCGATCTGCCCATGCTCAGTCGGGCCGGGTTGTCCGCGACGGTCAGCGATGCCCCCATGGTGATCCGCAGCCGGGTCGACTGGATCAGCCCGCTGCCCGGCGGTTTCGGCGCGGTCAGGGCCCTGATCGACGCCCTGATCGACGCGCGTGATCAGTGGGGCGACGTGCTGGCAAGGTACCGCTGAGCGTGCGCCGGCCACTGTCGTCCCGAGTCGGACGCAGCCTGCTCGCCATCGTCGGGCTGGGGCTGCTCGGGTGGCTGGTCTGGCATAACGTGGCCGACACGCTGGTCCCGCCGACTGGCACCGATGGCGGCTATGCCCAGCGCCTCGACAACGCCATCACCTGGCAATACGACGAGGCGGGAAAGCTGGCCTACCGTGTCGAGTCACCGCAGGCGGTCCAACTGGACAACGCGCCGGCGGGGGATCGCTATGAACTCGATTCACCGCACACCACCCTGGTGAACGCCGATACCAACGTGCCACCGTGGACACTGCGCGCCGATGCCGGCACGGTGACGGATCGAGGCCAGACCGTCGAGCTGGTCGGCTCGGTGCACGCGCAACGTGAACCGCACGGCGAGCGCGGCCGACTGGAACTGACCACCGAGCAGCTCTGGCTCTACCCGGACGAACGCCGTGCGCAAAGCGATGTCCCGGGCCGAATGAGCGAGGCCGCCTCGGACGGCACGCCCCGCTGGCACAGCGCGGCCGACCAGCTCGCCCTGGACTGGGGCGACGAGGTCCTGACCCAGACTGATCAGGTCCGCGACGAAATTCGACCCGGCTCGACCGGGAGCAACGATTAAACCCGACTACGGGAAGAAGGCAGGAAGATCACCTAATGAAAAGCAGACCGCAATCGATTCCCTCAGGCCACAAGATCCGGCTCACGGCACTGGGTGTTTCCCTGTTGCTCGGCCTCGGCGCCCAACCGGCGTTGGCGGCACAGGCCGACCGCGCGCAACCGGTCAAGGTCCAGGCGGACAAGAAGGTTACCCGCTACCAGGAAGGCACTAGCATCTACACCGGCAGCGTGGTGATAGACCAGGGCAGCCTGCACGCCACCGGCGACCGCGCCACGCTCTACCTCGAGGACGGCGAGCTGGTGCGGGCCGTGCTCGAGGGGCGCCCGGCGACCTTCCGCGAGCGCGATGACGAGGGCAACTGGGTCGAGGGCGAGGCGCTCGAGGCCGACTACCGCACCGCCGAGGGCGAGGTGGTGCTCACCAACGAGGCCTGGCTCAAGCGCACCGGCGACGAGATACGGTCGGATCGCATCACCTACGATCTGGGCACCGAGGTGGTCGAGGCTGGCGAGGAAGGCGGTGGTGCCAGGGTCGAGATGACCCTGCAGCCCCGTAACAAGGACGGCGGCGACGGTGGGGAATGAGGCAACCATGACCGAAGCGGCCACCTCGCCCGCGCAACAGCGACGCCCCGCTCTGCTCGAGGCACGCAGTCTGTCAAAGACATACGGGTCCCGCCCGGTTGTGCGTGACGTGTCGCTGCACGTCGAGGCCGGAGAGATCGTCGGGCTGCTCGGACCCAATGGCGCGGGCAAAACCACCAGCTTCTACATGATCGTCGGCCTGGTCGGCGTGGACCAGGGGACCGTCCTGCTCGATGGCCGCGACATCACCCACACGCCGATCGACCGGCGGGCCCACCTTGGCCTTGGCTACCTGCCGCAGGAGCCTTCGGTCTTTCGCAAGCTGAGCGTGCGCGAGAACATCCTGGCCATTCTGGAGTTGCGCCGCGACCTCGACCGCCCCGACCGGCGAGCGGCCCTCGACGAACTGCTCGAGGAGCTCAACATCACGCATATCGCCGACTCGAAGGGTCAGGCCCTATCCGGCGGCGAACGACGGCGGGTGGAAATCGCCCGCGCGCTGGCCGCCAATCCGCGCGCCATGCTGCTCGACGAGCCGTTTGCCGGCATCGACCCGATCTCGGTGATCGACATTCAGCGCATCATCCAGCACCTGCGTGATCGCGGCATCGGCGTGCTGATAACCGATCACAACGTGCGCGAGACGCTGGGGGTTTGCAAGCGCGCCTACATCGTCTCCGATGGCAGCATCCTCGCCCACGGCTCGGCCGAGGAACTGCTCGCGAACCAGTCGGTGCGCGAGGTGTACCTCGGTCATGATTTCACCCTCTGACGCCGGCCCGATCGGATTCGATATCGCTGGCATAGCGGGCCGCAGATCGGCTAGACTCGTTTTCATGCAAATTGCGTGCGCACTTTACCGAAATCGGCCAGACCCGGCTGTGATGACTCCCCTGACGAGCCAGCGCCCGGCCCACCCCTACCCCGCTCCTGAACCGACAATGGGAGGTGCGTCATGGCCGGCATGAAGGCAGGACTCGAGCTCCGTCTCGGCCAGTCGCTCGCGATGACGCCCCAGTTGCAGCAGTCGATCCGATTATTGCAACTCTCCACCCTGGAGCTGAGCCTCGAGATACAGCAGGCGCTCGACAGCAACCCGTTGCTCGAGACCTCCGAGGACGAGCGCGAGGAGGAGGAAACCAGCGAGTCGGAGAGCGGTGAGGAGCAGGACCCGGGCGCTCAGGCCGGCGAGGAACTGCTCGAGGACCGCAAGGACAAGTCGGCCGACGAGCAACTGGTGGTCGACTCGTCCTGGGACGATTACTACGAGGCCGATGGCGGCACGGCACTGAGCGCCAGTGCGCCGGGGGAGGACTACGACCCGTTCGCCACCCAGTCGACCGGGGAAGACAGTCTTCGTGACCACCTTCTCAGCCAGATCCACCTCGCCTCGCTTTCGGAGACCGACCGGCGGATTGCCACGGCATTGATCGAGTCGATCGAGTCGTCCGGTTATCTCGAGGAGCCGCTCGAGGAAATCGTCGCGCTGCTGAAGGATGAACTGCCGGGCATCGATGTCGAAGAAGTCGAAGCGACCCTGCACTACATCCAGCAGCTCGACCCGCTGGGAGTGGCGGCGCGATCCCTAGCCGAATGCCTGATCGTCCAGATCGACAAGCGGCACGCTGGCGACCCGGCCGCCGCCGATGCCCGCGCGGTACTCGAAGGTGACTGGCTCGAGGCCATCGCGCGGCGCGAGCTTGCCCAGGTCACCAAGGGGCTGGGCATCAGCCGGGAGCGCCTCGAGGCGGCATTAAGGTTGATCCAGATGCTCGACCCCCGCCCGGGACTGTCCATCGGTGACACGGCGGCCGACTACATCAAGCCGGACGTGATCGTCACTCATCGCGAGGATGGCTGGCACGTCGACCTGAACCCGGAAATCGCGCCCCGTCTGCGGGTCAACCAGACCTACGCCAGCCTGATCGACCGCTCCAGCCGCGGCAAGGATGCGACCTATATCCGCAATCACCTCCAGGAGGCGCGCTGGTTCATCAAGAGCCTGCGCAGCCGCAACGAATCGTTGCTGAACGTGGCGCGCGAGATCGTGAGGCGCCAGATCGAGTTCTTCGAGCAGGGCGAGATCGCGATGAAGCCGCTGGTGTTGCGCGAGATCGCCGAGACGCTCGAGCTGCACGAGTCGACCGTCAGCCGCGTGACCACCAACAAGTACATGCTCACCCCCCGGGGCGTGTTCGAATTCAAGTATTTCTTTTCCAGCCACGTTGGCACCAGCGACGGTGGGGAGTGTTCGGCCACCGCCATCCGTGCGCGGATCAAGAAGCTGGTCGAGGAAGAAAATCCGAAGAAGCCCTTGAGCGATGCCAAGATTGCGACCATGCTTGGAGGCGAAGGGATCGACGTCGCGAGACGGACGATCGCCAAGTACCGCGAGGCGATGGGAATCGCCTCATCAACCGACCGCAAGCGACTGATATAAAGCACTTATAAGGAGCGGCACATGCAGATTGACATCACCGGTCATCACGTCGACGTTACCGAGGCCCTCAAGGCCCACGTCCACGAGAAGTTCACGCGCCTTGAGCGTCACTTCGACAAGCTGGTAGATATCCACGTCATCCTCACCGTGGAACGCAAGGAAGCACAGAAGGCCGAGGCCAACCTGCACGTTAGCGGTCAGGACATGCACGCCGAGGCAGTCACCGACGACATGTATGCCTCCATCGATGCCATGATCAACAAACTCGACCGGCAGATCGTCAAGCACAAGGAAAAGCTGACCAGCCATCGCTAAGCCCGTCGAGCGAGGTCCGCCGGTCGCGTGCTGGTGGATCGAGGGAGTGGCTGCAACGACAACCGCCTCCCGGGAATCGGTATTGCACACCCAGCGCAACACGCTATGATGCGCGCCGATTCGAGCCATTCCCGCCCCGACCCGTGAGCGATCCTCGCGAACAGTCGACTGACAGGGTGCCCAATGAATACTGCCGAGCTGTTTCCGATCCACCACATCCGGATCGACGAGCTGTACCAGAGCCGCAAGCGGGTACTGGAGGTTCTCTCCGGTCTGCTCGCCGACGACGAACTGGGTGGTGAGCAAGCCACCCGCATCTTCGAGGCCCTGATCGCCCGCGAACGGCTGGGGTGCACGGCGATAGGTCATGGCATTGCCGTGCCACACGGCCGGGTTGACGACATCCTCACGCCGCGCGGCGCGCTTGTTCGGCTGCGTGAAGGGGTCGATTTCGGCGCCCCCGATGGCGCGCCGGTCACTCTGGTAATCGGCCTCGTGATCCCCGAGGATTGCCCGGAGCAACACTTGGAAATACTCGGGCGGCTGGCTCGCCACCTGAACGACCCCGACGCGCGTGCCACGGTCATGGAGGCCCAGAGCGAGGAACGTGTTCAGGCCCTGATGGTAGAGTGGCTCAAGGATGGCGCGGAAGCGACTGCCGGCTGAACCTGGGCCATCGCGCCCGACAACTAACGGGCAAGCCATGATCCCGAAATTTACCTATCAGCACCTTCCCGCCGGGGCCGCCGACGACGAGTGGCAGCAGGCGCTTCCCGATGGCTGGGACAGCCCGGTCGCCGATGATCAACGCCTGACGGGGCCTGCAAACCCCTGGATTCCCACCCGCGTCGCGCTGATTTCCCCTGCCCTGCGCCATTACCTGCAGTGCGGTGAGGATTGCCTTGAGCGTGCCAACGGCCCCCTCGCCGCCGTCATGCCACCCCGTGTCATCGTCCTCAGCCAGGCCCATGCCGACGTACTGACCGACTGGCTCGATCAGCATGCCGTCGCGCACAGTACGACCGCCGAAATCCATATCCTCAGCACCAACGAGGACGACGAGACCGTCGGCCGACGTTTGCAGCGGCTGTGCGGCATGATGGACGAGGACTGGCGTCATGGGGTGTTCATGGAGATCAGCGGACTGGGGGTGCTCATCCGCGGTGCGGCCGGCATCGGCAAGAGCGAAGTGGCACTCGAACTCATCAGCCGCGGGCATCGGCTGATCGCCGACGACGCCCCCTGCTTCACCGCGCACGGGGACGAGGTCACCGGCTGCTGTCCCGACCGACTGTTCGGCCTGCTGGAAGTCCGAGGCATCGGCATCATCGATATCGGCGAACTCTTCGGCAGCAACGCACTCAAGGCACGCAAGTACCTGCGACTGATCGTGGACCTCTACCCTGCCGACGGTGGCCGGCGCATCGGCGCCGATGAGCGTCTGTTCGGCGATCGCGGCAACGAGCGCGTCGCCGGTCAGACCATCCCGGTATGGCGCCTGCCGGTCGCCCCGGGACGCAACCTGGCCGTGCTGCTGGAAGCCATCGTGCGGCAACGCAACCTCGAGCGTCAGCGCGGCGGCCAGCCGACCAGCCCCCGAATCGCACGGTTGTTCGCCGGCGGTGAAATCCCCGCCCGCCCAGATCAGGCACCGGAACCCTGGTCATGACGCAGACCGTGCCGCGCCTGATACTGGTCACCGGGCAATCCGGTTCCGGCAAGTCGGTCGCCCTGGCCGCCCTCGAGGACAGCGGCTTCTATTGCATCGACAACCTGCCGCCGGACCTCCTCGACCATCTGGCCGAAAGCTATCTCGAGGGTGGCATCGTCGCCCGCGGCATTGCGATCAGTATCGACGCACGCGCCCCCGAAAAGTCACTCGCGAACCTGCCGGACCGTATCGATCGACTCCGGGAGCGCCTGCCGCAACTGCAGATCAGCAGCCTGTTTCTCGAGGCCGAACAGCAACGCCTGATCACGCGCTTTTCCGAGACTCGTCGACGCCACCCCCTCAGTTATCAGATTCACAACCTCGTGGAGGCGATCGCGCGCGAGGGCCAATTGCTGATGCCGATCCGCGCTTACGCGGATCTTGTCATCGACACCAGCCTGACAACCGTCCACCAGCTGCGCGAGGATGTGCGTTCGCGCCTGATCGGCGAGAAGGTGGCCGGCCCCCGCATCCTGATCCAGTCATTCGGCTTCAAGTTCGGCATCCCGCTAGACTCGGACTTTCTCTTCGACGTGCGCTTTCTGCCCAACCCGCACTGGTCGACGGCGTTGCGCTCGCATAGCGGGCTCGATCAGCCCGTCGCCGACTATCTCGAACAGCACCCCGTCACCCACGAAACACGCGCCCGCGTCTCGGACTTCCTCGCGCATATGCTGTCGCAGGCAAGCCGCAGCGACCGCAGCTACCTGACCTGCTCGATCGGCTGCACCGGCGGCAAGCACCGCTCGGTCTACATCGTCGAGCTGGTCGCTCGCGATCTGCGCCCGACCTTCGGCAACCTGGTGGTCCGACATCGTGATCTCGGTAATCATTGAACCGTCGCGGCACCCCCTGCCTCGGGCCGGTTTTTCGGTATGATGATTCCTTTGCCGACCGCGACCGAGGAAGCATTCCCGCAATGACCGTCGGAATCCTGCTGATCTGTCACAACGACATTGGCGGCCAGTTGATCGAAACGGCCACCGATATGCTTGAACGTCTGCCGACTCGGCTCGACAACCTCGACGTGCGACAGGACGATGACCCGATCGACCTGCTCAATGCCGCCCGTCGGCGAGTGACCCAGCTGGACGGCGGCCAGGGGGTGCTGGTGATGACCGACATGTACGGCTCCACCCCCTCGAACATCGCCCACCGATTGCGTGATCAGCACGACGTGCAGGTCCTTTCCGGGGTCAATCTCCCCATGCTCGTGCGCGCCCTGAACTACCCGCGCCTGCCTCTCGACGAGATGACGGAAAAGGCGCGCAACGGTGGACGCGAAGGCATCATCCAGGAAGGAGCGAGCGATCGGCCATGAACGACAATGCCCCAACCGTCTTCCAGCGGGAAATGACGCTACGCAACCGCCGCGGGCTCCACGCCCGCGCCGCTGCCCGGTTTGCCGCGACGGCCGAACAGTATGAGAGCGAGATCGAGGTCGAATTCAACGATCGCCGCGTGAACGGCAAGTCCATCATGGGACTGATGATGCTGGCCGCTGCCTGCGGCAAGACCATCGCGGTCACCGCAACCGGCAGCGACGCCAGCCGAGCGATCGAAGGAATCGCCGACCTGGTCGATGCCCGTTTTCACGAATCCGAATAATCCAAGACGGAGTACTTAATGCAGCGAAGAGGCAACTCGGCGAAAGACGGCTACGTCGGGATCGACAATGATCGCGATGGCGGCATGACGTTCCACGGGCGACTGGTGCTTGACGCCCGCGTGTTCGGACTCATTCCGGACGACGAGACCTGCGAGGGCTGGGAACTGGGTCGGCTGCAGGGCCTCGCCGACCGGGTGAACGCCGAATGGGACAAGCACGGTGGCGGCATCCCCAGCATGCTGCCGGACGACCTGCGCCAGCGACATGCCGAAGTCTACGAGCGACAGATGCAGAAGGCACGCGACGCCGGCTGGGACCCGGACGGGAACCTCGAAGACGAACAGTAAGCCCGGTCGGCTGACACGACGGGCATGAAGAAGGCCGCCGAAACCAGTCGTTCCGGTGGCCTTCTTTACGTCTGGGCACCGGCAGAGCCTCGATCAGCCCGCCATACGATCGAAAACGCGCTCGGCCGCCGCGATGGTCGCATCGATTTCCGCCTCTCCGTGGGCCATCGAGACGAACCCCGCCTCGAACGAGGACGGCGCGAAGTAGACGCCCTCATCCAGCATGCCGTGGAAGAACGCCTTGAAGGCCTCCTTGTCGCAGGCGGTGGAATCGTTGAAGTTGGCGACCCGGTCCTTGTCGGTGAAGAACAGGCCGAACATGCCGCCGACATTCTGGGTGATCATCGGGATACCACGCTCCTTCGCCGCCGCGGACAGCCCGTCACACAGTGCCTGGGTGCGGCGGTTAAGCACATCGAAGAAGCCCGGCACGCTGATCAGCTCGAGCGTCTTGACCCCGGCCGCCATCGCCATCGGATTTCCCGACAACGTACCGGCGTGGTAGACCGGCCCCATCGGCGAGATCATCTCCATGATCTCGCGGCGGCCGCCAAAGGCGCCCACCGGCATGCCGCCGCCGATCACCTTACCCATGGTGGTCAGGTCCGGCTTGATTCCGTAATGCCCTTGCGCTCCACCCAGAGAGACGCGGAAACCTGTCATCACCTCGTCGAAGATCAGCACCGTGCCGTGCTCGTCGCAGACCTGGCGCAGGCCCTCGAGAAAACCCGGCTCGGGCGGGATGCAGTTCATGTTGCCGACTACCGGCTCGACGATGATGGCGGCGACCTCGTCACCAATCTCGTCGAACACCTTCCGCACCTGATCAAGGTTGTTGTACTCGACCGTGGTGGTCAGGTCGGCGAACGCCTTGGGCACGCCCGGCGAGCTCGGCACGCCGTGCGTCAGTGCCCCCGAGCCGGCCTCGACCAGCAGCGAATCGGAGTGACCGTGGTAGTTGCCCTGGAATTTCACGATACGGTCACGACCGGTAAAGCCCCGCGCCAGCCGGATCGCGCTCATGGTCGCCTCGGTGCCCGAGGAGGTCAGCCGCACCATGTCCATCGACGGCACCAGATCGCAGAGCAGATCCGCCATGCGGGTCTCGCTGACCGTCGGCGCGCCGAAAGATAGACCGTGCTTGGCTGCCTCGCGGACCGCCGCGATGACGTCGGGGTGGGCGTGGCCGAGAATCATCGGCCCCCAGGAGCCGACGTAATCGATGTAGCCGTTGTCGTTTTCGTCGAAAAAGCGTGCGCCCTCGGCGCGCTTGACGAAGACGGGATCGCCGCCGACTGAGCCGAAAGCACGCACCGGCGAATTCACCCCGCCGGGGATGTGGGCCTGGGCGCGTTCGAACAGCTCGTGGTTGGATGCGGTCATCTAGGGAGTCTCCGGATCATGGTTTGCACTTGAATGGGATTCTAGCGGGCCGCCCGCGATGGCCTGCGCCATGGTAGCGGCGGCGGCCCGGATATCGGCGGCGGCGAACACCTCGCTGACCACCGCGACCATGTCGGGCCGATACGGGGTCAGATCGGCCAAGTTGGCCGACGTGATGCCGCCGATGGCGCACACCGGCAGACCGAGTCGCTCACGCGACCAACCGAGCACCTCGGCAGGCGCGGCGGGTGCATGCGGCTTGGTGGGCGACGGAAACATCGCACCGAAGGCGAGGTAGTCCGCACCGGCCGCCGCAGCCGCCTCCGCCCGCGGGCGTTCAGCATAGCAAGACACACCGATGATCGCATCGAGACCGACCGCCTCGAAGCGCTCGCGGGTCTCGGTCAGCGAGGCGTCCTCGCGTCCAAGGTGGACGCCGTCGGCGCCGACCTCGATCGCCAGCGCCACGTCGTCGTTGACGATGAAGACACGGCCATGGTGCCGGCACAACTCGGCAAGCGCCGCGGCCTCGGAGCGACGCCGCTCGGTATCGTCGCTCTTGTCGCGGTACTGGACGATCCTCGCTCCACCACGGATCGCCTCGCTCACCGCCTCGACCAGCGCCTCGCGCTCGAACCGGGTGGTGTCGGTGATCACATACAGCCCGCTCAGGTCGTCACGGTTCATGGTGTCTCCGGATTCGAGTTCACTTCCCGCTCGGCCAGCCACCTTGCCCCGGTCAGCCCGAGTTCGCCATCGGCAACCACCCACAGGGGCAGACCACCGAGCATGGTCGCAAACCGCCCCTTGTCCAGGAACCCCTCGAGCGTGTGCTCGCGCAGGAACGGCATGACGTGCCCGACTATCGCACCGGCAAGAAACACCCCGCCGTTTGGCAACGCCTTGAGCGCCAGGTTTCCAGCTTCCGCGCCGAGGATCCGTGCGAACAACCGGCAGGCGATCACCGCACACTCGTCCTCGCTGGCGGTCGCCCACTGCGTGATCAGGGCATTGGGGTCCGATGCCAGCGCGAGTTTACGATCGGCATCCGGTGCCGGGCGACCGAGTCGAGCATGGCGGGCAAAGGCGTACAGCGAGGAAAAGCCGTCACCGCACAGGATGCGTTCGTAACTGACGTGGCCACCAAACCGGCCGCGCAGGAAGCTTAGCAGCGACGCTTCACGTTCGTCATTGGGACCGAAGTCGCAATGCCCGCCCTCGCTTGGCATTGGGTGATGGCGCTGCCCGTCGTGGAAGAACAGCGCCTCGCCAAGGCCGGTCCCCGGGGCGATGACCGCGGCGTGCCCGATCTGTGATACCGAGCCCGGATTGAGGTCGACCCGTTGCTCGACTGGACTCGCCATCGCCCCCAGGCCGACCGCGATCAGATCGTTGACCAACCGAACCCGGGCACCACCGAGGGCCTTGCCGATCTCGGACGCCGATAGCGTCCAGGGCAGGTTGGTCGCCTGCACGCGTGCCTCGTCACCATGTCCCTGCACCGGCCCGGCGATCCCGAAAGCGGCCGCCTCGATCGTTGACCGCCCCACTACCCCGGGCAGTTCGAGAAACGCGGACAGCAGCGAGGCGAAGTCGCTGTATTCCCGACTGGGCAGGGTGCGCTCGAACCGCGCGGTCGACTCACCGGGCGCGAACAAGACCAGCCGCGCACGCGTTCCGCCGATGTCACCGGCCAGAATCATCGCTAACCACCTCCTCGGCAACATGATCCGCGTCGATATCCCCAGCGTCCGTCGTGTCGACGTCTGCGCTGAGCAGGTAATTCAGTGCCACCGCGACCCAGTGGGCGACCGATTGCGGCGATCGCTCGTAGAACGACTGCCAGGCGTTCGCGCGTGACTCGTCGTATTGGTCGATCTCGCCAGGGTGCTCGTCGAGCCAGGCCAGACGGACCGCATGCCCGATCACCACGTCGAGGACCAACGGTTCCTCGATCGCCAACTGCGGAGCATGACCGACGATCTCGACCAACGCCGATACGGCCTCGACGCTGAGCTCACGATACTCGGGCGCCTCGATTCGGTTGAGTCGATGCTCCACGGCCAGGGCGAAATTATGCTCACCGGCCGTAAACTGGCCACGGTACAACTGGCTGTCGAGCACGTTGCGTGCATCGAATCGGTTGCCGATCACCAATGCGGGAACGTGCCCGAGCAGTTCCCACACCCCTTCGTAGAAACGTTCGGGCAGACGGCTCATCGCGCCGCCGATCTGCCGGTGGTGATACCAATCTACGGTGGGACTGCGGCCATGAGCCGACCCGTCGGGCTTCGACGGACGGCCAGTGATGCCGCCCGGCGTCGGATTCGGAGACAATGCCTGCGGGGTTGCCCCGGCATCGCGCCGGTGCAGCGCCTCGAGCCGTTCGGGCTGGTCACGCCAACCGATTGCCTCGCGGAGTCGCGCGCGCAGGGCATGCGGCGGCATGCCGACGAGCTCGTCCAGCGCCCGGGATGGCGGCGTCGTGGTCTCCCGGGCGCGCAAGGCCACCAGGATCTGCAGCAGGGGACCGGTGCGCAGGGTAATCACGCCGTGAAACAACGCCGGTTCGGCGCGCAACCAGGCCCCCAGGTGGATGACCAACTCCTGGGTCAGGGCCCGCTCGCGTGGATCGTCGTCACAATAGGCGTCGATCCGGCGCAACATCTCGTGATTCGAAATCGGCGCATCGATCACCGCCGCCCGGCTATACGAACGCCCGACGACCAGGCGTTTCTGTCGCACCACCAGGTCCATCAGGGCGACCTCGAGGAATCCGTCCACCACGCCGGCGAGATCAGCGGCCAGTCGCATCACCCGCCAGGCCCCGACCTGCTGCGCGAGCCGAAGCAGAGCCACGGCATGCCCCTGCCGGTCGCGCACCTCGCCGTCGACATCGGCAAACAGACGCTCCTCGGGCAGGTCGGCTCCTCCCAGCCACTCCAGCAGCGCCAGGCGCTCGTCAAGTGCGGCAACACGAGCGAAGGCGGCGAGCATTTCGTCGGTGGATGGCTCCTCACCCAGTGATTCGGCAAGTGCCGACACGTCACCTTCATGCACCCAATGTCCCGGGGCGATCGACCGCCGGGCAGGGGAATCGGGCAAGCGGCCGGGCAGTCGCCACCGCGAGGCGGTCGCGGCCAACGCGTCAAGGTGCTCGAGCCGCACCGGCACCGGACCCACCCGGCCCGCCACCAGCTCGTGACAGAACGCCAGCATCTCCTCGCCCCCCGGTCCATCCAGCATCCAGTCGTAGACGGGAACGACCCAGAGCGGTTGCGCCGATGCCTGTGCATATTGGCCCAGGTAGGCGAGGCTCGTGCGGACCTCGTGGACCAGCAGTTGGGTGTCGCGACCCAGCAGGAAGGTATCCGTGTCGAACAGGGCCGGAATCACCGCCGCTTCGAGGCGATCGGCGACGATCACCCGCCCGGCGGAAAGCCCCAGCAACCGCCGTTTCGGCCGTCCGCTGAGGTCGAGATGGGCATTCTCCCCCATCGAGGCAAGCCGTTCGACCACCACGTCCGCGGATATCACCGCGGTTCGGGTCCGGTCCTGGCGCGAGATCGGCGCGATCCCGGCCGTCTCCAGTCGGTCGGCGACCGAAGACGTGCAGGCCAGCAGCGCCACACCGATCTCGGTGCGGTCGGCCCTCTCGCCGACCCGATGTCGGCCGATCGGGTCCATGTCCTCGGGTCGAATTCGGCCAGCCAACAGCAATCGCCCCACCACCCACAGGCTCTGCGCCCAGACCAGTGGTCGGTTGGCATTCGCCAGACGGCGCATGGAGCCGGGGTGCAGGCGCTCGGCCTCGATCGACTCGGCTGGCACGTAATAAAGCTCTGGCAATACCGGCGCACCGCATTCGCAGACTGCCGCTTGTTCGATCTGCCGATGGAACGCGGCCGCCGCTGCGTGATCGCCTTCGAAGCAGGCATTGATGAGCCGGTAGGTGAGAAACAGCGGCCATTCGCACTCGATGTGGGCAAAAGCCTCGAGTTCCTCGGGCTCGTAGTGCAGCTTGGTCTCGTCCTCGACTGCCGTCTGGTGACCGTCTCGCAGAAAGCGCTTGTATCCGTAGCGGCCCGCCAGCTTCGTCTCGATGCGCTCACTCACCTCGACGGACCGCTCGCCACCGGCAAAGGCGGGGAAACCGATCACCGCAAGCAGGGCCGAATCGATTTCCTTGGAGGCTGACTCTCTCGGCAGGATGGCCTCGAGGCATTGCTGCACCCGCGCCAGATCGTCGGGCACCACCTGCAGCCGGGATCGGTCGTCACCCTGCTCACCGAACAGGTCGAACCCATCGGCAGACTCCAGTGCGGCCAACACGATCCCCAGCGAGCTCGCATTGAGCTCGCGCACACCGTGGTTGATCTTGTTGCCCCGCTCCCAGATGCCGTAGTCGGGCACCACGTAGGCCCGCGATAGGTACCAGACGAGGTTCTGGATGAAATCGACCTCGTCGCGACTCTGCACGATGGTCAGACCGCCCGCGGTCATTTGTACCAGCATGAGCAGGAACAACGACGTGGCATCCAGTTGCAGGTGCCCCCACTCCTCGTCACCCACCACGGCCCTGCCGGTGGCCGTATCGTACTTGGCGTGCAGCGCATCGATGGGATCAAGGTGGCGCTTGAATCGTTCGACCCGATCTGCCTGACGCATCATCGCCAGCAACAACCCACGCATGTTGCGCACCACGGCCTGGTCGAGCTCGAAGGCGCGTGCCGATTGGCCCTCTCGGCGACAGGCGATGCCCAATGCCCAGGGCCCGAGAATGCTGTAGACGTTGTCACGCACCCAGGCGTCGGTGTAGTCACCGTGGGCAGTCACGGCAGTGCTCGCCGGCAGCAGTCCGGAAATCGGATGCTGCCGATCAAGAATGTGGCGGCGCACCTCGACGAACAGGGTATCGAGCGACATTGCACAATTGCCCGATCCGGCAGGATCCTCGGCATTCGACGGCATGACAGGAACTGGACCGGAAGTCATGCGTTATACCCTGTGAGCATTTGGGGAACCTCTGCAAAATTGAAAATACCGCTCTTTCGTTCTGGTCCGTCAGGCTGCCCGGCAATCGCCCGGGGAGAACAGATCATGGCCGCCGGCTCGGGGGTCGGTTGGCCTCCCGGCGTACCGTTCAGGGAAAATGCGGGTATCAATGCTAAGTATGCGACGCGTCGCCGTTTCCGGCCAGCAATACGCCAAAGGACATTCAGTGACGGGTGGACTCGGGCGGTTCGACGCTGTCGCTGGTCAGCAGTTGCTCGACGTCGACCCGGTCGAAGCGATACAGGCTGCCGCAGAAATCGCAGCGGATCTCCACGAGCCCCGGCGTATCGTCACTAGTAAGCGTCGCTTCGAGTTCCTCGCGCCCGAGGCTTGCAAGCATCTGCCCGACACCCTCGCGGGTGCAATCACAGCTGAACGCCACCCGGGCCACGTCGTGGATGCGCAGCGCTTCCTGGTGGAAAAGGCGGTGCAAGAGCTCCGGGGCGGAGATAGCGAGCATCTCGGCTCGACCCTTGTCACCCACGAGGGTATCGACCAGCTTGCCGACGTGCTCGAACCCACGGGCCGCCGCCCCGGACGCCGGCACGATCCCCCCGGTCTCGGGCATCTGCTGGATCAGCATACCGGCAGTGACCTCGCCGTCGGCGGCCAGCACCAGCCGGGTCGGCAACTGCTCAGACTGCTGGAAATAGCCCTCGATGGCGTTTTCCAGCCCGGCACCGGCAATCGGCACCAGTGACTGGTAGCGCGCGCCGTCGTCTGGTTCGATCGTCAGCACCAGCTGGCCACGACCCAGTTGCTCCTCAAGGTGGTCGCCAGCACCGGCGAGACGGTCATCGTCCCACTTGGCCATGCAGCGAAAGCGCCGGTCGGAGGTGACCTGCACCACCAGCAGGCTGATCGGGCCGTGGCCGGCAAACTGCAACACCAGGCGCCCCTCGAACTTGAGGCTGGCGACCATCAGCACCGCGCCGGCCACGGCCTGACCGAGCAGGCTTGCCACCGCCGGCGGGTAGTCGTGGTTCTCGATCGCCGCAGCCCAAGTGGGCTCCAGGCGCAGGGATACCCCGCGCACCCGCCCGTCCTCGAAGGAAAAGCGGAACAGCTCGTCGCCCTGCGGCAGGTTGTGCCAGTCGATCGACTCTTGCTTGACGGACTCGTCGCTCATGCCTGACTCCGGGGGGTAGCCGGTGAATTATTCGCCGTCGAGACGGCTTTTGAGGACGTCGTTGACCGCCTGCGGGTTGGCCTTGCCGCGGGCGGCCTTCATCACCTGGCCGACAAAGAAGCCGAACAGCTTGTCCTTGCCACCCCGGTAGGCCTCGACCTGACCCGGATTGGCGGCGATCACCTCGTCGACCATCGCCTCGATCGCGCCGGCGTCCGAGATCTGCTTGAGGCCACGTGCCTCGATGATCTCGTCGACCGATCCGCCCTGCTCGGCCAGCGCCTCGAACACCTCGCGGCCGAGCTTGTTCGACAGCGTGCCGTCGGCGATGCGCTCGAGCAGATCGGCCAGCCGGTCGGCCGAGACCGGGCATTCACCGATCTCGACCTCAAGCCGGTTCAATAGCGCGGCGACCTCGCCCATCACCCAGTTGGCTGCCAGCTTGGCGTCGCTGCCCTCACGGGCGATCACCGCCTCAAAGTACTCGGCGGTGGCGCGGCTGGCGGTGAGCACGCCGGCATCGTAGACGCTCAGGCCGTACTCGGACTGGTAACGGTCGGCCTTGGCGTCCGGCAGTTCGGGCAACTCGGCGCGCCAGGACTCGATGGTGGCCTCGTCGAGCACCACCGGCAGCAGGTCCGGGCACGGAAAGTAGCGGTAGTCGTCCGCCTCTTCCTTGGTACGCATCAGGCGGGTCTCGTCGCGGTCCGGATCGTACAGGCGGGTGGCCTGGACCACCTCGCCGCCGGTCTCGAGCAGGTCGACCTGGCGCTCGATCTCGAACTCAATCGCCCGCTGCAGGAAGCGGAACGAGTTGACGTTCTTGATCTCGGTGCGGGTGCCGAGGACCTCGTCGCCGGTCGGACGCACGGACACGTTCGCATCCACCCGGAACGAGCCCTCCTGCATGTTGCCGTCACAGATACCCAGATACTGGACGATCGCGTGGACCTTGCGGGCATAGGCGACCGCCTGCTCGGGGCTGCGCATGTCCGGCTCGGAGACGATCTCGATCAGGGGCGTGCCGGCGCGGTTGAGGTCGATGCCGGACATGCCGTGGAAGTCCTCGTGCAGCGACTTGCCGGCATCCTCCTCGAGGTGCGCACGGGTCACGCGGATGTTGTGTTCACGGGCCTGCTTGCCTTCACCGGTGCTCACCGTGACCGAACCGCCGACCACGATCGGCCGCGCCAGCTGGGTGGTCTGATAGCCCTTGGGCAGGTCCGGGTAGAAGTAGTTCTTGCGGTCGAAGCTCGAAACCCGCGAGATCTCGGCATCGATGGCCAGGCCAAACAGCGAGGCCATGCGTACCGCGCCCTCGTTGAGCACGGGCAGCACGCCCGGCAGACCGAGGTCTACCGCGCAGGCCTGTGCATTGGGCTCGGCGCCGAAGGCGGTCGATGCGCCGGAGAAGATCTTGGAACGGGTCGCCAGCTGGGCGTGGATCTCCAGACCGATGACCGCTTCCCAGCCCGAAGGGATTGCGAATTGACTCATGCTGCTGTCCTCACCCTTCGCGGTTGTCGTTGGCGGAGTCGGCAGCGAGCGACGGCATGCGCTCATGCCAATCGACGCGCTGCTGATACAGGTGCGCGACGTTGAGCAGCCGCGCCTCGTCGAAGTGCCGACCGATCAGCTGCAGGCCGACCGGGCGTCCCGCGACGAAACCGGCCGGCACCGACATGCCGGGCAGGCCGGCGAGGTTGACCGGGATGGTGAAGATGTCCTCGAGGTACATCTTGGCCGGGTCTGCGCTGTGCGCACCGCGGTCGAAGGCCGGCGACGGGGTGACCGGCCCGGCGATCACGTCGCACTGCTCGAAGGCGCGCTGGAAGTGCCCGGTCACGAGACGACGCGCCTGTTGCGCGCGACGGTAGAAGGCGTCGTAATAGCCGGCGGACAGCGCGTAGGTGCCTACCAGGATGCGCCGCTTGACCTCCGAGCCGAAGCCCTCCGAGCGACTGCGCTCGTAGAGATCCTGCAGATCCTTGGGGTCCTCGCAGCGGTAACCGAAGCGCACGCCGTCGAAACGCGACAGGTTCGAGGAAGCCTCGGCCGGCGCGAGCAGGTAGTAGGCCGCCAGGGCGATATCCGCGTCCGGCAGGTCGATCTGGACGGTTTCGGCACCGGCGGCGCGCAGCTCGTCGATCGCCGCAGAGACGACATCGCCCACCGCCGGATCGAGTGCCTCGGAGAACCACTGCCTTGGGATGCCGACCCGCAGGCCGGCGATCGATTGATCTAGGCCAGCAACGTAGTGCGGCACTGCCTCGTCTGCCGAGGTGGAATCGCGCTCGTCGAGGCCCGCCATTTCCCCGAGCACCTGCGCGCAGTCGGCGGCAGACCTGGCGATCACGCCGGCCTGGTCGAAACTCGAGGCGTAAGCGATGATCCCATAGCGGGATACCCGTCCGTAGGTGGGCTTGATCCCGGTCACGCCGCAGAAGGCGGCCGGCTGACGGATCGAGCCGCCGGTATCGGTGCCGGTGGCGAACGGTGCCAGCCTCGCGGCGACCGCCGCGGCCGAACCACCCGACGAGCCGCCCGGCACGGCGCTGGTATCCCAGGGGTTGGCCACCGCGCCAAAATAACTATTCTCGTTGGACGATCCCATGGCGAACTCGTCCATGTTCGCCTTGCCTAGCAGCACCGCCCCGCTCCGGGTTAGGCGCTCGTGGACGGTCGAATCGTAGGGCGCCACCCAGTCCGCGAGCATCCGCGACCCACAGGTGGTGCGCGTGCCCTTGGCGCAGAAGATGTCCTTGTGGATGTACGGAATACCGGCGAGCCGCCCGGAGACCGACGCCGGTTCGACCGGCTCGACCCGGCTAACGAGGGTGTTTAGGGTCGGGTCGACCGTCTCGATGCGCCGGGCAAAAGTGGCGGCCAGCTCGGCGGCGCTGTAATCGCCGGCCGAAAGCCCTGCGCGCAGCTCGGCAATCGAGGTATTGATCAGGGCGGCATCCCCGCCGTGGTGTTGTGTATCACTCGTGGACACGAAAGGTGTTCCCCTTGCAGGCAATGTGGGCGTCGATCACGACATCGCCGGGCTCATGCCGGCCGGGTGCGACCTACTCGATGACCTTCGGCACCAGGAAAAGCGACTGTTCCTGGGCCGGGGCGCCGGCCATCAGAGCCTCGCGCTCGTCGGTCTCGGTGACTGCGTCCGGGCGCATCCGCTGGACCTGGTCGAGCGGATGGGCCATCGGTTCAAGCTCGTTGAGCCGCGGGTCATCCAGCCGGCCCGCCTGATCGAGAATGCCGTTGATATCCGAGCGCAGCGCCTCGGTCCATTCCGGCTCGACGGCGATGCGGGCGAGATGGGCCACGGTTTGCAACTGATCATTGGTCAACGACATGGTCGTCACCTCTCGAGAGACGTGGTTGGCATGGCAGAGATACCCTGATTCGGCGGTTCGACGAGGCCGACAGGAACCTGCCGGCACAACAGTTGTCGGAACGCCGGGTTGCAGCGGTATCGAAATTCGGCGCAAAGCCTACCACAGCCGCGCCTGCCTGCCGAGTCAGGCACTTGCCCGCGAGCCCGGATATTGCTACCTTAACCGCTTATTTTTGCGCGTCGTCTCAGGTGCGGTCGTTGACCCATTCCCGAGCGTATTTCCCGTCCACTGGGCGGGGCACGGACCGCGAGAACGGGAAAGGATTCAGGCGATGCCGCCCGCAGGGTGACATCACAACAAGGGACCGACCCTCGGTCCGCTCATATATCTCAAACATCATTCGGTTATATCTCCATGTTCAAAGGCTTTCGCGGCATCTTCTCCACCGACCTCTCCATCGACCTGGGCACGGCGAACACGCTGATCTACGTCTCCGGTCGTGGCATTGTCCTCGACGAACCGTCGGTGGTGGCCCTGCGAAACGACGGCGGACAGACCGTCATTCAGGCCTACGGCAACGAGGCCAAGCAGATGGTCGGGCGCACGCCCAAATCCATCCATGCCGTTCGTCCGTTGCGAGACGGCGTGATCGCCGACTTTCACGTCACCGAGAAGATGCTGCAGCACTTCATAAAGAAGGTGCACTCCTCGCACTGGTTCCGCCCTAGCCCGCGCGTGCTGGTGTGCGTGCCGGTGGGCGCCACCCAAGTGGAGCGCCGGGCAATTCGTGAATCGGTGCTCTCCGCAGGCGCGCGCCGCGCCTTTATCATCGAGGAGCCGATGGCGGCCGCGATCGGCGCGGGCGTGGACGTCGACGAGCCACGTGGCTCGATGGTGGTCGACATTGGCGGCGGCACCTCCGAGGTGGGCGTCATCTCGCTCGACGGCATCGTTTATTCGTCGTCGGTACGCATCGGTGGTGACAAGTTCGACGAGGCAATCATCGCCTTCGTCCGCCGCCACTACGGCATCCTGATCGGCGAGGCCACCGCCGAGCGGATCAAGAAGGAAATCGGCTCGGCCTATCCCGGCAAGGAACTGCGCGAGATCGACGTCAAGGGCCGCAACCTCGCCGAAGGCGTACCGCGCAGCTTCACGCTCAACTCCAACGAAATTCTCGAGGCGCTGCAGGAGCCGCTGTTCGGTATCGTGCAGGCCGTACGCGCCGCGCTCGAGCAGACCCCGCCGGAACTCGGCTCCGACATCGCCGAGCGCGGCATTGTCCTGACCGGTGGCGGCGCGCTGTTGCGCGACCTCGATAAGCTGGTGATGGAGGAGACCGGTCTGCCGGTTGTGGTCGCCGAAAATCCGCTTACCTGCGTGGCGCGTGGCGGGGGCAAAGTCCTCGAGCTGATTGACCAGCGCAACAACACCCTCTTCGCTGACGAGTAACGGCGCCGACCATGGCGCTTTTCGATTCCCACCGGCCCGGGCTCAACCTGCTCCTGGTACTGGTGGTCGTTTCGATCGCCCTGATGAGCCTAGACCGGGTCGGCACTCGCTGGGTCAGTCAGCTCGACCAGGGGCTGGGCGGTGCGACCGACGGCATCGTCAATGCGATTCACCAGCCGGTGGTTTTAGCGCGCAGCGTCGGCCAATGGTGGGTCGAGCGCAGCGAACTCCACTCGGAAGTGGAGCGCCTGCGCGAGGAGAACACACTGCTGCGCGGTCAGATGCAACAGTTCGTCTCGCTGCAGCGCGAGGTCGACGGGCTTCGCTCGATGCTCGACGGTCAAGCCAGCACCATCCCGGGCATTCTTTTGGCCCGTCGCGTCGGCCATCCGCCCAGTCTGGACGGCAACCTGTTCACAATCGGCCGCGGTCATGGTGACGACGTGCGCCCCGGTGACCCGGTCATCGATGCCTATGGGGTGGTCGGCCAGGTGCTGCGCAGCACGCGCGTCGGGGCCACGGTGATCCAGTTGACCTCACGCGACCACATCCTTTCGGTGGTTCTTGGCGACACCGGTCGCACCACCCTGCTTCGAGGCACCGGCGATCGTGATCTGGCTGCCGACCGAGTCCCCGAACGGACGGCAATCGAGCAGGGCGACCTGCTGACCACCTCCGGCATCGACACCGCCTTCCCCCGTGGCTATCCAGTCGCCCGTGTCACAGCCATCGAAACCGACGAGGCCCAGGGCTTCATCCGGGTGATCGCCGAACCGATGGCCGATCTCGAGCGGCTCGATCATGTCTTGGTGATCACCGAGCCCCCGGACGCACCTGTAAAGACAGGCGAGACACCCGACGACAGCCTAAAGCGCCCGGACATCATCCCGACCAACGAGTCGGCCGAGCCAGCGGACAACGCGAATAGCGGCCGGAGCACCCGATGACGACGACCTGGTTCGCCATCATCCTGACTAGCGTTGCAGCATTGACCCTTACGCTGCTCCCCCTGCCGACGGCGATGCAAGTGCACAATCCGCAGTGGCTGCTTCTGACGGTGATCTTCTGGTCGCTCTATCGTCCAGCCCAGGCGGGGCTGATTTACGCCTGGATCGCCGGGCTGTTTCTCGACGTGGCCACCAACGGCCTGTTGGGGCTCAACGCGCTGCTGTTCACCATGACGGCCTTTCTGGTTCTCTCGTTTCGGCAACGACTCGGGGTGGCACCGTTGCTCTCGCAGGCACTGCTGATCGCGTTGTTCACGCTGGTCTACCTAGTGGTCGCCCTGTGGGTGGAAGGCGTCGCCACCGACCTTGTCTCGATGGCCACGTACCTGTCCCGCGCGCTGAGCAACCTGGCCGCCTGGCCCATAATCTTCTTCCTGCTCAGCCGACTGGCGAGCATCTCCGAGCGCTGACGCTTCGATTCAGCCGAGCAGCACCACCCCCCAGACAACCGCGGCGAGAATGATGGCCATCAGGACGGCGGCCGAGCCGACGTCCTTGGCCCGCCCGGAAAGCTTGTGCGGGTCGTGACCGATCCGGTCGACCACGTTCTCGATGCCGGTATTGAGCAGCTCGACCATCAGGACCTGCAACACCACCGCGATCAGCAGGGCGCGCTCGAGGGGCGAATCCCCCAGCCACAGCGCCACGGGCACGGCGACCATCGCCACGATCACCTCCTGGCGGAACGCCTCTTCCTTTCGCCAGGCCGCTCGCAGCCCTTTCCATGAGTAGCGCAACGCCACCAGGGCATGACGCCATCCATGCCCCTGATCGGATGCCATGGTAGATACTCCTCGTCGTATCAGTCGGTGGCCTCGAGCATGCGGCCGTATTCGTCTGGACTCATCCATTCCGCCGGCTCGCCTTCCATGCGGATCTTCAGTATCCATCCCTCGTCGAGCGGATCGTCGTTGATCAGCTCCGGACCGTCCTCGAGTGCCTCGTTGATTTCCAACACCTCGCCGTCCACCGGGCAGAGCACGTCGGAGGCAGCCTTGACCGACTCGAGCGTGGCACAGGGCGCGCCCTCCGAGACCGCCTGGCCGACGTCGGGGAGATCGGCGAACACCACGTCTCCCAACATTTCCTGTCCCTGCTCGGTTACCCCCACCGTGATCACGTCGTCCTCGACGGTGTACCACTCGTGGGTTTCGCCGTAGCGCCGATCTTGCAGAATTTCCATGGGCGACTCCTCGGTCATGTTGAGCTCAATCACGTTCGGCCTGGCATGGCCGGCCCTGAGGCGATTGAGCGTTGGATCACAGGCCCGCGATTCTGGCACAAACCATTGCCCCGCTCGATTACCACTGGAAGGCGACTGCGCCATATGCCGCAACCAATGCGGCATGTGCCGCAGTCCATCGCCAGCCTACAGCAGCGAATCAAACACTTGGCGCTGGCCCACTTCCTGCACTCTCCTGTGGCAGAAAAACCAAGCACACAACAGAACATCTGGGGATGACCACCGCATGACAGCCAGCCAAGCACGCCACCGCCCGTCACTTCTGCAGGCCTCGATCGTCGCCGGCCTGATGACCTCCAGCCAGGTCGCCATTGCCGAGGGGCTGGACACCATTCTTATAACCGCCTCCGAACCCGTATCGATCGACCAACCGGTCACTTTGGATGCCGACAGCACCGAGCCCCGGGCGGACCTGGCGGAGGTGTTGCGCGAGATCAGCGGGGTGACGGCCGGACGGATGTCCGGGCATGGTCTTGACCCGATCATCCGCGGCCAGCGCGAACATCAGCTCAACGTCCTTCTCGATGGCGCCGGCATCGCCAACGCCTGCCCCAATCGCATGGACCCGCCGACCAGTTTTGGCAATCTGGCCGGCTACGACGAGGTAGAGGTCCGCAAGGGCGTGACCACCCTCACCCGCGGACCGGGTGGCAGCGGCGGCAGCATCGAGCTCACGCGCAACACCTTCGAGCGTGCCGCCGAACCCGGCGTCCAGTCTCGCTTCGGCTTTACCACCAGCAGCAACGGCCTGACCGACCAGAGCAGCGCCGACGTGCTGATGAGCAACGGCAATGCCTACGGTCGCGTGATCGGCCAGATTGCCAACGGCGACAACTACGAGGACGGCGACGGCGAGAAGGTGCCGTCCTCCTACAAGCAACGCAGCGGCACCGTCATCGGCGGCTACCGGGTCTCTGATGCAACCGGCATCGAGGTATCCGTCGACCGCAACCGGATGCTTGACACCCGTTATGCCGGCGCCGGCATGGACTCGGTCTACGACAACGCCACCATCTACCGACTCGACGGCCGCCTGGGCGACCTGTCGGGGCCCGTCGACGGCGTGCACCTCGAGCTCTCGCGCGCCAACGTCGATCACCTGATGGACAACTTCAGTCTGCGGGATCTACCTGCCGGCAAAATGAAGATGGAGGCGCCGGCCGAATCGCATACCACCACGGCTCGACTGACCGCGACCTCGCGGGTCGACGCAGCGGAGTTCAACTACGGCATCGATTTCGAGCGCGTCGAGCAGGAAGCACTGGCGAGGAAGGCGATCTCCGAGGAGCTGACCTTTCGCCAATGGCCCGACGGCCGTGCCGACCAGTTTGGCGCCTTCGTCGAGGCCGACTGGGCGATCAGCGATGCCGATGGCCTGCGCATGGGCGCGCGCATCGACCGCTTCGAGTCCGAGATCGATCCGGCCCTGGAAAAAAGCATTGCCACCAACGGGAATACTATCCCACCGGCCATCCGCGAGTCGGCCGCCGAGACCAAGAGCGACACCGAGGTGAGCGGCCTGTTACGCTACACCCATCGCTTTGATCGCCGACTCTCCGGCAACGTGGGGATCAGTCGCACGGCGGTCGCGCCCAATCTCACCCAGCGCTACGTCCTGACCGGCGGACTCGACAAGGTCGGCAACCCGGATCTCGCCCCCGAGATTCACCACCAGCTGGATGCCGGGCTGACCTGGCAGACCGACGAGCAACTCGCCCAGGCGACCCTCTTCGTCGACGAAGTCAGCGATTTCATCCTGCAGGACGAGGGCAGCATCGACGGCCTGCCCACCGACTCGACCAGCTACCGCAATATCGACGCCCGTCTCTACGGCGCCGAGCTCGACCTGCGTCAAGCCGTCACCGACTGGCTCACCGCCCACGGGCAGATCGCCTACACGCGGGGCCGGAACACCGACGACTCACGCAACCTGCCCCAGATCCCGCCATTGTCGGGGACCCTCGGCCTGGAAGCGGAATACGCCGATTTCAACGGCGGTGTGAATCTGCGCTGGGCCGATCGGGCGGATCTCCTCGACGTGGCCAGCGGCCTCGATACCCGTGAAACGTCCGGGTATGGCGTGGTCGATCTGCATGCCGGTTATCGCATCAGCCGCAACTGGAAACTGGCCGCCGGGATCGACAACCTATTCGATCGAACCTACAGCGAGCACGTCAATCGGGCCTACACCGGCGCATTCGGTGATCCGACCGCGCGGATCAACGAACCGGGGCGCACCGTCTGGGCGCAGCTGACCGCCACGTTCTGACCCCGAGCTTTCTCCAGACTGCCACGCCCCGGCGTGGCCTTGCGGCAGCCATTTGGCTGCCGTTTTTTTAGTTCTCCGCACTTTGGCGGGAGACACGCACAAAACAACGGCAGCCCCTCAGGCTAGATTCGGTTGAGACCAATCGATCAAATCAAAAGCCACATGGAGGCTGCCGCCTTGCCCGAACCTGATAATGCAGGTTCATCCTAGGTAATTACGCGGTATATACTTGGTTAGTACATTTAGGCCACGAAGAGACGACCATGCCCGAGGAAACCGTGTTCACCATGAAGCTCGAGGCCGAGCTGCGAGAGGCCTTCATGGCCGAAGCCAGAGCCGCCGATCGGCCGGCATCCCAGATCGCCCGCGAATTGATGCGCGAGTTCGTGGAACGCCAACACGAGGCGCGCGAATACGACGAGTTTCTGCGACGAAAGGTGGAAGCGGCGCGGACCTCGATGCAAACCGGCCGGGGACCCTCCAATGAAGATGTCGAAGCCGATGCGGCCGCCCGTCGGGCGGACCTGTTGGGCCGCGCCGAAACGCGAGGGTCCTCTGGACCCCGGAAGCCGAAGCCGACCGGTTGGTCATCGTCGACTACATAGCCGCTTACGATCCCGGCGCGGCCGCACGGATGGATCAGCTTTTCAGTGATTCGGCGACTTCGTTGGCACGGCTGCCCCTTCGGGGTCGACCCGGCACTATCGCCGGAACGCGGGAACTGATTTCACACGGAAGCTGTCGCCCTGTTTAAGATATCGCAGGGGAGACGGTCTGGATCCTCGTCCTGATACACACCGCCCGGCAATGGCCGCCCGGCCGAGGTTAAATCAAGATACCGAGCACTTCTTCCTGAAGAACCGAGCCGCGTTTCCCGCCAAAATGCAATGAACCTTTTTTCGAACACGGCCGTCGATTTATACTAATCCTGTCCGGTCGACCTACATGGCAAAGCAAAGGCCCCGCGCCGGGCAATGCCGATGCGGGGCCTGATCGAACCTTGGAAAGCTGTCGGCCAGCCGCTATTCGATGGCGAACTTCTTCAACCGATAAAGGAACGTGTCGCGCGAGAGATTGAGTAGCCGCGCGGCGTGCGACTTGTTGCCGCCGCTGTGGGTGAGGGCCTGGCGCAGCAGATCGCTCTCGACCGCTTCGAGATCGACGCCCTCCTGCGGGAGCACGAAGCCCGGCGCAAGCGGACCACCGCGTTCACTCTGCGCCGCCGAGCGCATCGCCGGCGGCAGGGCCTCGACGTCAACCACCCCACCGGGGTGAAAGATCACCAGCCGTTCGGCCAGCTGCTTGAGCTCGCGGACGTTGCCCGGCCAGCGGTAACGCCGCAGCACCCCGGTGGCCCGGGCGGTCAAGCGCGGGACCGCCACCCCGTTCTGGGCGGCGTTCTCCTGAAGGAAATGGTCGAACAACCAGTCGATATCGCCCTGGCGATCACGCAACGCCAGCAGCTCGACCGGCACCCCGGCCAAGCGGAAGTAGAGGTCGGCACGGAACTCGCCAGACTCGACCATCGCGGCAAGATCACGATGGGTCGCGGCCACCACGCGCAGGTCCACCCGCCGTATGCCGGTGTCGCCCACGGCACGGGTCTCGCCGTTCTCCAACAGGCGCAGCAGCTTTGCCTGCAGCGTGAGCGGCAACTCGCCCAGTTCGTCGAGGAACAGCGTCCCGCCGTCGGCCTGGTCCACCAACCCCGGCTGGTCGGCGAGCGCCCCGGTGAACGCCCCGCGACGGTGACCAAACAGCGTCGACTCGGCCAATTCGTCCGGGATTGTGGCGCAATTGACCGTCACCAACGAACGAGCGCTGCGCGGCGAGCCGGCATGGATGGCGCGCGCGGCCAGTTCCTTGCCGGTGCCGGTCTCACCCGTGATCAGCACGGTGGCCTCGGTCGCCGCCACCAGCCCGATGCTGCGCAGCGTCGACTCGAAACGTGGCGACTGGCTCTGCAATGCCTCAAGATAAGGGTTGGCGTTCATGGCGATATGTCCATAACGTGGAGAAACAATGAGTCCAATTGGGGCAAGTCTACCCCTGCTTGCTGCCCTGATAAAGCGCACTTTTACTCCCCAAACTCGAGTCAATCACCCGGAGATTGCATGACCGATGCGGTAACCGACAACCTGGAGTGCTACATCGTCGGCGGCGCCGTGCGCGATCGCCTGCTGGGCCGCAAGGTTGTCGATCACGACTGGGTCGTGGTCGGCGCCACGCCCGACCAGATGCTCCAGCGCGGCTTCAAGCAGGTCGGCGCAGACTTTCCCGTTTTCCTGCACCCGCGAACCCGCGAGGAATACGCGCTGGCCCGAACCGAGCGCAAGCAGGGGCGCGGCTACCACGGTTTTTCGGTGCATTCCGCCCCCGACGTGACATTGGAAGAAGACCTGGCACGCCGTGACCTGACCATCAACGCCATGGCCATGCGCGAAAACGGCGAGCTGGTCGATCCCTTCGGCGGTCGCGCGGATCTCGAGGCACGGCAGCTACGGCATGTCGGCCCCGCCTTCGTCGAAGACCCGCTACGGGTGCTGCGAGTGGCGCGCTTCGCCGCGCAGCTAGGAGCGCACGGGTTCGAGGTGGCCGGGGACACCGCTGCGCTGATGCGACTGATGAGTGCCAGCGGCGAGCTGGCCGATCTCGTCCCGGAACGGGTCTGGGCGGAGACGGTCAAGGCGCTAGGCACCGAGCGGCCCTCGCGTTATTTCGCCGTCCTCCACGAGGTCGATGCTCTGGCAAAGACCTTCCCCGAGGTCGAGGCGCTGTTCGGCGTCCCCCAGCCGAAGGAATACCACCCCGAGGTGGACAGTGGCGTTCACACACTATTGGTGCTGGATGCCGCCGCGGCGCTGAGCAATTCGACCGGCGTGCGCTTCGCCGCGGTCTGCCACGATCTCGGCAAGGCATTGACGCCCCGCGAGGAGTGGCCGCGCCACATTGGTCACGAGCGGCGCGGCGTCGAGCCGACCCGGGCGCTGTGCGAGCGCCTGCGTACCCCCAAGGCGATTCGCGAACTGGCCCTGACCGTCACCGCCCAGCACGGCCGGATTCACCGTGCCCTGGAAATGCGTGACACCACCCTGGTCGACCTGCTCGACGAACTCGATGCCCTGCGCCGCCCGGAGCGCTTCGAGGACATTCTGACCGTCTGCCATGCCGACTCGAGGGGCAAACCCGGCAAGGAGTCGGCCGACTACCCCGAGGGCGACTGGTTGCGCCGCGTCCGTGAGACCGTGGCCGGCATCTCGCCCCAGCCGCTGCTGGAACAGGGCATCAAGGGCAAGGCGCTGGGCGAGGCACTGAAACGCGAACGCATCCGGGCGTTGGCCGACCTGCCGCGTCCGGATTGACGGGACGAATCACTCCGCCATCGCCCGCGCCGGCTCGGCGACCGGCATGTGGGCCAGAAATCCCGCCACCGTCGAAAGCACCTGGTCGTCGAACGGAAAGACATTCAAGAGGCTCACCACCACCCCGGCATGGCGCAGATTGTCGACTCGCAGCAATTCAACCGGCACCCCCGCCTCTTCCAGGCGCGCGGCCAGTCGCTCGGTATTGCGTGGATCGACCACGGGATCATCGGCACTGACCACCAGCAACGTCGTGGGCACGTCCGCGTCGACCCAGTTGATCGGCTGGCTCGACGCTAGCGGGTCGGCCGGCTCGAAGATGCGTTCGAGCTCGGCATCGTTAAGCGGCAGGAAATCGTAGGGCCCGGCGAGCCCGACCCAGGCACTGATCCACTCCCGCCCACCGCCGACTGCCTCGAGAAAGCGATCGTCGCTGACCAGCATCGCCGCGTTGTAGGCCCCGGCCGAGTGCCCCATCAGCGCAAGGCGACGTGGGTCGGCACCGTATTTCCCGCCATTTGCCCACGCCCAGACCACGGCACGGGCCGAGTCGTACAGGAAGCCTGGGTAGCGCACGTCGGGGTAAAGGCGGTAGTCGGGAATTATCACCACGAACCCCCGACTGGCCAGTGTCCGGCCGAGGAAGGCGTAGGTGGAACGATCCCCCGTCTGCCAGCTCCCGCCCCAGAAGAACACCACCAGCGGCGCCCCGTCGACGTCGACGGGACGATAGACATCCAGGGCAAGATCGCGCTCGGCATCGAACACCACGTCCCTGGTCACCGTGACCGAATCACCGGGCGCGAGTGATTCGAGCACCTTCGCCCCGGAACAGGCCGTCAGGTTCAGCAGGGTGACCGTCGCGGCGGTGAGTAGCGTGAGCAATCGCTTCAAGATGTGGCTCCGGGGGTGATAGGGCACAGTCTCAAGGTGGTCGGAGTGTAGACCCCGCCGCGCCCACTTGGGGTCACGTTATCCGCGCCGATACTTGCGGCGAAGCTGGTCCGCCGCGGCGATCAGGTTATGCAGCGCGGCACGCACCTCCTCCCAACCACGCGTCTTGAGACCACAGTCCGGGTTAACCCACAGGCGTTCCATCGGCACCTTGTCCAGGGCCAGCTCGAGACGCCCGACAATCTCCTCGACGCTCGGCACCAGCGGCGAGTGGATATCCCAGACACCGGGGCCGATCTCGTTGGGGTAGTCGAAGTCGGCGAAGGCATCCAGCAGCTTCATGTTCGAGCGGGTGGTCTCGATGGTGATCACGTCGGCATCCAGTGCGGCAATCGCTGCGATGATGTCGTTGAACTCGCTGTAACACATGTGGGTATGGATCTGGACGTCGTCCGGCGCCATCGCGGTCGCGAAACGGAATGCGCGTACTGCCCAGTCGAGATAGCCGTCCCAATCGGCACGACGCAGCGGCAATCCCTCGCGGAAGGCCGGTTCGTCGACCTGGATCGCGGCAATGCCGGCGGCACAGAGATCTGCCACCTCCTCGCGCAACACCGCGGCCAGCTGGTAGGCCACCTGCTCACGGGACAGGTCGTCGCGGACGAACGACCAGGACAGCATCGTGACCGGACCGGTAAGCATCCCCTTCACGGGCCGATCGGTGAGCGACTGCGCATAGCGGCTCCAGCCCACGGTCAGGGCGTGCGGGCGGGCAACGTCGCCCCAGATGATCGGCGGTTTGACGCAGCGCGAGCCGTAGGACTGCACCCAGCCTGCCCGGGTGAAGGCGAAACCCTCGAGTTGCTGGCCGAAGTACTCGACCATGTCGTTGCGCTCGGGCTCGCCGTGGACCAGCAGATCGAGACCCAGCGTCTCCTGCTCGCGCACCGCCGCGGCGATCGCCTCGCGCATCGCCCGCTCGTAGGCGGTGGTGTCGATCTCCCCACGACGATGGGCACGCCGGGACGCGCGAATCTCGTCGGTCTGCGGGAACGAACCGATGGTGGTGGCCGGGAAGGCCGGCAGCTTCAGTCGTGCCCGTTGCGCCGTCGCTCGGACGGGGTAGTTATGGGCGCGAGCGGGCTCCTCGGCAAGCGCCCGGGCCAACTGCGCGCGGCACCCCGGGTCGCGGCGGCCAGCCAGCGCCTCGAGACGTTGCCGGGCGGCGGAGGCCTGTTCCAGTTCCAGCCCGATCGCCTCTCGGCCCTCGGCCAGTCCGCGGGCCAGGAGCTTCAACTCCTCGAGCTTCTGCCGGGCAAAGCTCAGGTTTTCGGCCAACGCCGCCGGCAGCCCGGCCTGTTCTCCCGTCTCTTCGTCGACATCGAGGGGCAGGTGTAGCAGCGAGCAGCTCGGCGCCAGCCAGAGTCGGTCGCCCAGGCGCTCGTGCAGCGGCTCCAGTCGATCGAGCAGCACCGCCAGATCGGCCCGCCAGATCGAGCGACCATCGATGACGCCGGCGGAGAGCACCTTGAACGCCGGCAATCGATCGGCGACTGCCTGGAGATCGCCCCCGGCCGAGACATCGACATGCACGCCGTCGATCGGCAGGTTCGCCAGTAGCGACAGGCGTCCATCCACCGGGGCGAAGTACGTGGCCAGCAGCAGGCGCAGGCCCGGGATCTTCAGACGATGGTAGACCGGCTCGAACGCTGCCAGCCAGTCCGCCGGCAGGTCCAGTCCCAGAGCCGGCTCGTCGAGCTGGACCCATTCGACACCAAGCGCCTCAATCTCGCGCAGCAGGGCGCCGTAAGCGTCGGCAAGCTCCGGTGCACGTCGCAGTCGGGCCTCACGGTCGACACCGCCACTCAACCACAGGAACGTCAACGGCCCGATCAGCACCGGCTTGCTGGCCGGGTTTTCGGCGAGCGACTCGCGAATCTCGTCCAGCAACCGCCGGGCGTCCACCCGGAAGGGGCGTCCCGCATCGAGTTCTGGCACCAGGTAGTGATAGTTCGTATCGAACCACTTGGTCATCGCCAGTGGCGCGAGACTGCCCTCCTCGGTCTGCTTGCCCCGAGCGACGGAGAAAAGCGAGTCGATCTCGTTGCCCAGATCGCCGAAGCGCGAGGGCGCCTGGCCGAACAGCAGGCACAGGTCCGCCATACCGTCGTAGAAGGTGAAATCGGCGCATGCGGGGCGATCAATGCGCGTGGCGCGATGCCATTGCTGCGTTTCGGCTCGGACCCGGCGAGCCGTGTGATGAAGACAGTCGGCGTCGCCCTGCCCACGCCAGTTGCGTTCCAGCGCCCACTTGAGCGAACGCTCTCGGCCGATGCGGGGAAAGCCCAGGGTGTGGGTAACGGGGCGGGTGATGGTCGCTGTTTGCATGTCGGTTCCTCTCGACTTCGGGTAATGGACTCACCCTATCGGAGAACAACATGCGCGTGGTTTAGCTTTCCTTGTGTATTTATTTAATACTTTTCATCTTTATCCAACCCCACTATCCCGACGAGATCACGGTGCAACACCACCGTCTCGTCCCGGGTTGCCTTTGCGTGGTACATCGCGGCATCCGCACACCGCATCAGGCTGTCGAGGGAATCGGCATCATCCGGGAAGCGGGCGAAACCGACCGAAGCCCGCACGTGTACCAACTGGCTGGTGCCACTCAACAGCATCGGTTCGCTCAGACGTTCGAGCAGCGAGTCGCCCAGCCGTTGAATGTCCTCGTCGCTGCGCACACCGTAGAAGGCCACCACGAACTCGTCACCACCCAGCCGGGCGACGATGTCCTCGCAACGGCCGATGCCGGACAAGCGACGGGCCACCTCGCGCAACACCTCGTCGCCGACGTGATGCCCGAGGGTGTCGTTGATGGGCTTGAAACCGTTGAGATCGACAAACGCCAGCGCGATCCCGGCGCCCTCTCGGATTGCGTGCAGTCGCGCCTGCTCGAATCGTTCCTCCAGCCCGGCCCTGTTGAGCGAGTCGGTCAGCGGGTCGTGCAGCGCGCGATGATGCATGGCCTGCATACGGCGGTGCCTAAGGGTGACGTCGCTGATCACCGCGACGTAACGACTCACACGACGACGATCGTCCCGTATCAGGTCGACCGACCAGCCCAGAACCCGCTCCCGACCATCCGGCAGTCGACAGGGCAACTCCTCGGTCCAGCGTCCACGCTGTCGCAGTGCGCGCGCGCAGGTCTCGAGTCGACGCCGGCTATGATCCAGCACCTCGGGGGTAATCAACCGCTTGCCGACCAGTTCCTTCGCAGACTGCCCGACCAGTCGCTCGAACGACGGGTTGGCTGCCAGTACCCGGCGGTACCGATCAAAAATGACGATGGCATCACCCGCCCCGTCGAATACCGCCGAGGCCAATCCCTCGAGCTGTTCGAACGCGTGACGATCGGACAGATCGGTCAGCGTGCCGACCAGGCCAGCCTGGCCACGACTCGGGGCGCTCACGGACTCGACGCGAATCTCGACCGGCACTTCCATCCCGTCTTCCCGCCTCAGTCGCGCGCTCAGAATGACTCGATCACTGTGTGACGGCGGGGAGGTATCGAGCCGATCGGACCGGACCATGCCGCTGGTGGCCTCACGAATGCGCCGACGTTCTGACTGGGGGAACAAGTTCAGCCATGAGGTGCCGAGCAACCCTCGAGATGGGGCCCCGACCATGCGCTCGTGCGCCGGGCTGACATAAATCAGTTCGTCCGATCCGCCCGTGCGGAACACCACGTCACTGACATTCCAGGTGACGTCGCGAAGCAGACGCTCGGATTCGACCAGTTGGCGTTGCTGCGCCTGCCACCGCACGGTTAGCCACATGACCAACAGGCCGACGACAAGAGCCGCGAGCTCGGCCACCCGGGTGAGCCAGGTCACCACCGCGGGCGGATCACTGGGCTGCATGGCAAGTTGCCATTCGCCGTCCAGGGCGATAATCGGGGTCTTCAACACGTCGCTTTCCTCGAACAGTTTGGGCTGCCCCAGAAAAACCGCCCCTTCTGCTCCGAGGCCATCCTTGCCACGCACTGCCAACGTGCCCTCACGTAACCGGTCGGCCACCTCGGCCGATTCAAACAATCGCGCGATTTCGATGGGTGTCGAAACCAAGCCCCAATACTCCTCCGTGCCGTCACCATCCCGATCGAACGATACCGGCACCCGATGGATTACCGCGTAACCACCCTGCACGAGCTCATAGGGCCCACCGAGCACCGGCTCACCGCCTTGCATCGCGCGGCGCAACGACCCTCCCTGGACCGGATGAGCAGCAAGATCCACCCCGATGGCCGCCTCGTTGCCTTCCAGCGGGATGCTCCACCGGATGACATTGTCCGGGGCGATCGCGATCGAGCGGATGACCGGCGTACGCTCGAGCATACGCTCGGCAACCGGTTCGAGGACGGGCTCGTCCATCCCACGGTTCACCTCGATCATCGCGCCGATCCCGTCCGAGACGTTGGAGGCCTGGTTGAGCTGGGACTCTATGCGGGTACGTATCTGGGCCAGATTGTCGAGATCGGCCTGCATGACGGCGGTGGTCAACTGGCGTTCGACGGCCCAGACAGCCGCGAGCAGCACGACGCTGATCACGAGCCCGGCCACCAATGGTGGAACAACCCGATTGAGCCGAGCACAAGCAGACCGTGAACCGACGGAAGTCGGCCCCGCGCCACTTTTATTTTCGGCCGACCGGCCGGTGTGGAGACTGTCCACTACCGATCTCCCTGTTCCCCATCCGTTCAGTCTAGCCCACAGCCCCCTCGCCACTGAAAGTCTCACCAATAAAGTCGGGAATATGCATGGCCGCATTGCGCGGGCGGCAACCGGTGAGATCTGAATGAACCCTCGGACGACGCCTCGCCTATATTGGTCGCCACCGATAATCGCGCCTCGCCAGGGAGGGCAAAGATGATCCGCCCGCGTCACTGGCCCGCCCTCGGCAGCGACCATCGGCTCGGCGCCGATGTCGTTTCGTCAATCGCGCATCCTCACCGGGTCAACCGAACCCGCCAGCAAAGAAAAGGCCGGCGCAGCGCGCCGGCCTTTTCGAACGAGGGTCACCACCTCCCTGACCCCGACATGTCGAATTGTCGAGATGATCAGGTTTTACCGGTAAGTGTCAGCTATCGTGGGTGTCAGTTGTGCTGGTGGGTGGGGGGCTGTTCTTCCTGGGCGTGCTTGGCCTCGCCGGATTTCTTCCAGAGCATCCAGAACGCATACAACGGCATTCCGACGATGCCGATCATGGCGATGATACTGATAAGTACGATTTGCAGCTCGATATTCATGACAGTCAACCTCCGGTTGTCAGATCGCATGACCGCCTTGGGTCAGGCCGGCTCATGGTTGTTAATTTAGACCCTACTTATGCACCTATCAACCCAGTGGATCGCTGAACTATTCGACGGCACCTCCTAGCTGCCGACAAGTGGCCTCAACGCAGTCGTCTGCCAATGGAATCACCCAGAAACGCCGCGCCCCGCACGCCACTGGAATCGCCGAAGCGCGGTGCAACCAGACGGGTAGTGATCGGGTCGGAGAACACGAATGCATCCCACTGACGCGGGACCGCCTCGTAGAGCCGTTCGACATTCGACATGCCACCACCCAACACGATCACGTCCGGGTCGAACAAATTGATGACGTGGGCGAGTGCGCGTGCCAGTCGGGCCTCGTAGCGTTTCATGCTCGCCTCGGCCAGGGCATCGCCGGCCGAAGCGAGCTCGACGATCTCCTCGCCGCCGAGACGCTCGCCACACTGCCGGGCATGGTCACGTTCGAATGCCGGCCCGGACAACCACTGTTCGATGCAGCCGTTCAGGCCACACCAGCATAACGGCCCCGGCGATTCGGCCTCGTCGGCCCAGGGCAACGGATTGTGCCCCCACTCGCCGGCAATCGCGTTGCGACCCACCAGCACGCGGCCATCGATCACCAGTCCGCCGCCCACACCGGTACCGAGGATCACGCCAAACACCGAGTCCGCGCCGGCCGCTGCCCCGTCATCGGCCGACTCGGACAACGCCAGGCAGTTGGCGTCGTTGGCCATGAGGACATCACATCGCAGTCGAGCCTCGAGATCGGCCTTGAGCGGACGATCGTTGAGCACCACTGAATTGGCGTTCTTCATCAGGCCAGTCGCCGGCGAGATCGTCCCGGGGGTGCCCACGCCGATGCAGTCAGCCGGTCCGCATTCGCGTTCGGCGCGTTCGATCAGAGCGGCCATGGTTTCGACCGTGCCGGCATAGTCGCCCTGCGGCGTCGGCTCCCGTTCCCGCCAACGGATGTGGTTCTCGGTGTCCAGCACCGCGACCTCGATCTTGGTGCCGCCCAGATCGACGCCCAATCGGTTACTCATCGCTTCATTCCCTTGGTCCAGAAACAGGTCGGCCCGGCGACGATCCGGATTGTCACCCGTTCAAGCACCGGGCCCAAAGTTAGCCATGGGTTAGCCATGGGTTCGCCCAGCACCCATGCCGGGTGTCAAGCATGCCCTGTTGACGCATCAGAGCGCGCCAAGGGCGGCCTCGTAATCCGGCTCGTCGGCGATCTCGCCGACCTGCTCGACATGCCGCACCGTGTTGTCGGCATCCAGCACCACCACGGTCCGGGCTGCCAGGCCGGCCAACGGGCCATCGGCGAGCCGCACGCCGTAATCATCCAGGAATTCCGGGTGCCGGAACGCAGACAGCGTGATCACGTCATCCAGCCCCTCCGCACCGCAGAAGCGCCCCTGGGCGAACGGCAGATCCATCGAGATGCACAGCACCACGGTATCGGACAGTGTGCTGGCGCGCTGGTTGAATTCCCGCACCGACTGGGCGCAGGTGCCGGTATCGATGCTGGGGAAGATGTTGAGCACCTTCTTCTTGCCGGCGAACGCGTCCAGCCCTTTGTCGGCAAGATCGTTCGCCGTCAGCGTAAAGGCGAGTGCCTTGTCACCGATGGACGGCAGCGTGCCGGCTACGTTGACGGGCGTGCCCTTGAATGTGACCTGGGACATGGGTTGCCTCCTTTGTCTTGACCAGTTGAACTGGCTGAAATGACTGTCGAAATCGTTCGAATGTGCGGCGGCCGGGGCCCGCGCCGCCGGCTATCAGTTGCGTAGCGTCGCGATCAGCCGCTTGGGTTTCAAGAGTAGATCAAGGGCGCTGTTGATGTCGGGACAGATCACGTCGCAGGCATCCAGTGCGTGCCGTGAGAGCCCCTCGGGCTGCATCACGCCGACACCCAGCACGGCCTCGGCCAGCATCAGGGCATCGTTGCGACCATTGCCGATGGTCACGCACTCGCGGGCCGAAAGCGTGCGCACGTAGCGTTGCTTGGCCTCGTCCTGCAGGTGATCGGACAGCGTCGATAGCGTGACCGGCAGATCCACCAGCCGGCCCTCGACGTCACCGTAGGTATCGGCGGTAATCACGTGCACGTCCAGGTGCTTGGCCAGTTCGCGAAGGCGCTCACCCACGCCCTCTACCAGAGCGCCGTCGAGCGCCAGGGTGCCGTTGTAGTCGAGCACCAGGTGCGACAGGTGCAATACGCCCCGACTGGGGATGGTGATTTCCAGCATGGTTACTCCTCGATGACGATTTCCGGGCCGGCCTGTTCCTGTGTACGCACGGCGCGGCCAAGACCAGCGGCCAGCCGTCGGGCGGCCTGACGGTAGGTGCCGGCCAGGGCGCCGTTCGGATCCTTGGCGACCGTCGGGGTGCCGGCATCCAGGTCCTCGCGGATGCGCAGGTCCAGCGGCAGGCGACCGAGCATCTCGGTGCCGTACTGGCTGGCGATCGACTCACCGCCGCCCTCGCCGAAGATCGCCTCGACGTGACCGCAATTGGAGCACACGTGCGTCGCCATGTTCTCGATCACGCCGAGGATTGGCACGTTGACCTTGTTGAACATGGTAATCGCCTTACGGGCATCCAGCGTGGCGATCTCCTGCGGAGTGGTGACGATCACGCTGCCGGCCACCGGCACCTTCTGCGCCAATGTCAGCTGCACGTCGCCGGTGCCCGGCGGCATGTCGACGATCAGGTAGTCCAGGCCGTCCCAGCGGGTGTCGTTGAGCAGCTGCATCAAGGCCGAGGTCACCATCGGTCCGCGCCAGACCATGGCCGACTCCTCGTCGACCAGGTACCCGATCGACATGGTCTGCAGACCATGTGCCTCGACCGGCGCCATCGACTTGTCGTCGACCTGGCGCGGTTTCTCGTTGCTGCCGAGCATGCGCGGCTGGCTCGGGCCGTAGATATCGGCGTCCAGCAAACCGACGTTCGCGCCGTCGGCCGCCAGCGCCAGCGCAAGATTGATGCTTGTACTGGATTTGCCTACGCCGCCCTTGCCCGAAGCCACCGCAATGATGTTCTTCACGCCGGGCAGCGGCTTGCCGTGCATGGCCGAGCCCTCGGGGGCAACGAAGGCCACCGTGACAACGGGCTCGGCCGCGCTATCGACCGCCGCGACCGCGTCGCGAATCCGGCTGGTCAGGTCGGCCTCCCAGTCGCCGGGCGGATAGTCGAGCACGATATCGACCCGACAATCGGTCCCCGAGCATTCGACGGAATCGACCGCCCCCGACTCGCCCAGTGACTGGTCGTTATTCGGGTCGTGAATCGCCTCCACCGCACGCTGGATCTCGGCGTTTCGTTCGTCGTTCGCGTTGTGCTTCTTGCCGAACAGGCCCATCAGTCTTGTCACTCCGCTTTTGTTCCACGCCCACAGGATAGCAAAACAGGACCAATCCGGTCTGGTTATAACAGCGGTTTTTCAGCCTCGAGCACTGTCTGCTGCATGGGGAGCAAGCTGTCGGGGTTGAGCGAGAGGCTCGAGATGCCCTGCTCGACCAGCCATTCGCTGATCTCGGGGAAGTCCGAGGGTGCCTGGCCGCAGATACCGATGTACTTACGCTGCTCGCGGCAGGCGGCGATCGCCATGGCCATCAGCTTTAGTACCGCCGGATTGCGCTCGTCGAGCCCCTCTATCAGCGAGGAGTCGCGATCGACCCCCAGGGTTAGCTGCGTGAGATCGTTCGAGCCGATGGAAAAACCGTCGACGTGCTCGAGGAATTCCTCGGCGAGCAACGCATTGGCGGGGATCTCGCACATCAGGTACACCTTGAGGTCGTGTCGTCCCCGCTCCAGCCCCGCCTTGGTCATCAGGGCAAGCACCCGGTCGACCTCATCGACGCTGCGCACGAACGGCAGCATTACCTGCGCATTGGTCAACCCCATGCCCTCGCGTACCCGGCGCAGGGCCTCGCACTCCAGCTTGAATGCCTCGGCGAACGAGTCGGCGTAGTACCGCGAGGCGCCGCGAAACCCGAGCATGGGGTTCTCCTCGTGGGGCTCGAAGCCCGACCCGCCGACCATCGCGGCGTACTCGTTCGACTTGAAGTCCGACAGGCGCACGATCACCGGCCGCGGATGGAAGGCCGCGGCGATCGTGCCCACCCCCTCGGCGAGCTTCTGAATGTAGAACTCGCGCCGATCGTCGAAACCCGCGGTGTGTCGATCGATTTCGGCCTGCGTGTCGGCATCCAGCTGGTCATATTCCAGCAGTGCCCGCGGGTGAATGCCGATGCGGTTGTTGATGATGAATTCCAGCCGCGCCAGGCCCACGCCTGCCGCCGGCAAGGACGACAGGCGGAAGGCCTGCTCGGGATCGCCTAGGTTGATCATCAGATCGGTGCGCGTGGCTTCCGTGCCCGAGTGGTCGATCCGCTCGACCGTGAACGGCAACACGCCACGGTAGACATGCCCGGTGCTGCCCTCGGCGCAGGAGACGGTCACCTCTTCGCCGTCGGGCACGCGCTTGGTGGCATCGCCGCAGCCGACGATTGCCGGGATGCCCAGCTCGCGGGCGATGATCGCGGCGTGACAGGTGCGCCCACCCCGGTTGGTGACGATCGCCCCGGCCCGTTTCATGATCGGCTCCCAGTCGGGATCTGTCATGTCGGTGATCAATATCTCGCCGTCGTCGAGCCGTGCCATTTCTGCGGAGGACTCGATCGTACGCGCCCGGCCGGCGGCAATGCGCTCGCCGACGCTCTTGCCCTCCACCAGCACCTCGCCGCGTTCCTCGAGACGGTAGGTGGCGTGGGTGGCCGCCTCGCGCTGCGAGTGAACCGTCTCGGGGCGCGCCTGGAGGATGAACAGCTCGCCGCTGTCACCGTCCTTGGCCCACTC
>JBHEOB010000006.1:0-507 GCA_046261775.1 Guyparkeria sp. | reverse complement strand
CATCGGGCGGAATTCGCCGGCCTGCTCGCTGTAGTGGCGCTCGATCTCCACGGCAAAGCGGGCCAGGGTCAGCACCTCCTCGTCGGTGATCGCGAACCGCTGTCGTTGCTCGACCGGCACGTCGACATTGCGGGTCGAGGCACCGTGACGGGCATCCTCGGTGTAGATCATTCGGATCGCCTTCTCGCCCAACTGGCGCGAGACGATCGGACTCAGACCCTCCTTGAGCATCGGCTTGAAGACGTAGAATTCATCCGGGTTGACCGCCCCCTGCACCACGTTCTCGCCCAGACCGTAGGCCGCGGTAATGAACACGGCATCCCGGAATCCCGACTCGGTGTCAATGGAAAACATCACCCCCGAGGCGGCCTTGTCCGAGCGCACCATCTTCTGCACCCCGGCCGAGAGCGCCACCGCCATGTGATCGAAGCCCTGGTGCACCCGGTAGGAGATCGCCCGGTCGGTGAACAGCGAGGCGAAAACGTGCCGAATGCTGTCGAGCAGGGC